>JADGEP010000151.1:289-8714 GCA_016744275.1 Candidatus Krumholzibacteriia bacterium
AACCGCTGGCAATCGCATCATGCGCCCCGGCCTCAAATTTAAAGTGGATGGCACGCCGCTGCAGAAGTTCGACTTTGTCTCGCTGATGCTGGCGTTGTTCTGCGGAACCGCGGCCCTGCCCCACATCCTGATTCGCTACTACACCGTGGCCAGCCCGGCGGCGGCTCGCAAGTCGACCATTGTGGCCATCGCGGCTATTGGCTTCTTCTACATCCTGACGTTGTTTCTCGGCTTGGGCGCCATGGTCAAT
Source organism: Candidatus Krumholzibacteriia bacterium (assembly GCA_016744275.1). Classification (GTDB taxonomy): domain Bacteria; phylum Krumholzibacteriota; class Krumholzibacteriia; order LZORAL124-64-63; family LZORAL124-64-63; genus JAGRNP01. The sequence goes on from JADGEP010000151.1 coordinate 540, forward strand.
GCCGTGGTCAACCCCGTCACCAACAACATGTCGGCGCCGTTGCTGGCCAAAAGCTTCGGCACCTTCCTCTTTGCGGTGATCTCAGCCATCGCTTTTGCCACGGTTTTAGGTACGGTCAGTGGCCTGATCATCGCGGCCTCGGGCGCGGTCGCTCATGACCTGATGGACCGTTACGCCGGCATGCAGATGTCCGAGCAAAAGAAGGTGCAAGCGGGCAAGATCGCCGCCTTTGCAGTCGGCCTGTTGGCCATCATGCTGGGCATTCTCTTCCGCGGCATGAATGTGAGTTTCCTGGTGGGTTGGGCCTTCGCGGTGGCGGCATCGGCCAATTTGCCAGCCATCATCATGATGCTGTTCTGGAAAAAGACCACGGCGCAAGGCATCACCGCCTCCATCGTGGTGGGAATCGTCGCCGCCCTTGGCCTGATTCTGGTTTCGCCCAGCATGTATGGTCGCTATGGATTGGACCCCGATGCGGCACTCGTGCCATTCAGCAACCCAGGCTTGATTTCAATCCCACTGAGTTTCCTGACGCTGGTGGTCGTATCGCTCATGACTCAGAAAAAGGGCGACGTCAAAACGGCCTAGTGGCCCCATGACACAGCGGGTGCGAATCCCGCAGCAAGCCTCGAGAGGGCACCGGCGGGTCGATTCCGCCGGTGCCGTTGAATGATTGACCTGGTACCTTTAAAGTGGTCGAGCGAGCCCAAGGAGCCTCGATGAGACGCATTGCCTGGCGCACAATCTTACCGGCCCTGCTGGCCATTGCCCTGTTCTCAGGGGTCGCCTTTTTCTATCTCTTGCCCACTTTTGACCGCGCCGTGCGCGACCAGAAACGCCTGATGATCCGTGAATTGACAGAATCGTCCTGGAATATTCTGGCCCGCTTTGAGGCCGAAGAACGGGCCGGGCATTTCAGCCGCATCCAGGCCCAACAGGAGGCCATCGCCCAGGTCCGCAGCCTGCACTACGGCCAACAGAGCAAAGACTACTTTTGGATCATCGACAGCCACCCCACCATGGTCGTGCACCCCTATCGCCCCGACCTTGAAGGCCAGGACCTTTCCGACTTCAGCGATCCGGCGGGCAAGCTCCTGTTTGTCGAGATGGCCAGAATTGTGGAGAGCGAAGGCGCCGGCTACGTCGCCTACCAATGGCAATGGCAGGATGATGCGCAACGCATCGTGCCCAAATTGTCCTATGTGAAAGGGTTTGCGCCCTGGGGCTGGATCATCGGCACGGGCGTGTACACCGATGATGTTGAAGCTGAAATTTCCGGCCTGCGCGCTGGTCTGCAAACGGCTGTCTTGGTGATCCTGGCGGTCGTTACGCTACTGCTGGTTTACCTGTTGCGCACCGGATACCTGTCTGAGGCCGGCCGCTTGCGCGCCTCTTCGGCACTGCAGGAATCCGAAGAGAAATACCGCTCCCTGGTCGAATCGGCTGGCGAATCCATTCTCATGGCAATTTCGGGCGAGGGCTTGTACGCCAATGCCAGCTTGTTGCACCTGCTGGGGTTTGACCGGACTGAATTCGCGAAACTGCAAGTGGACGACATCCTGCGCCCCTCTGCTGAGGAGAAACGCAGCGGTCAGCGTGCCTGGCAAGCCGTGGCCGAAGGCAGCGCGGCGCCTTCTCGCGCCGAAGCGGAATTGACCTGCCGTGACGGCACCACCTTGCGGGTGATGCTCACCCTTTCGCGCATAGTCGTGCAAGGCCGGGCCGGCTTCATGGCCGTCGCCACCCGACTGTCCCAACCCCGCGAGTTGGACCTGCAATCTGCCGCCAATTTGGATGATCTGGAAGCCGCCAGTCGCCGCACCCGCGATTTGGCTACCCTGATGATGAACCATGGCGCGGATGCCGTTCAGGTCAGTGAGATGTTGAGCGCCAGCGCCGACGGCGTGGTGCGCAAAGCCATTGAATTGATCGTGGCCGAAATCGGGCCCGCCCCGGTGCCCTTCGATGTGATGCTCATGGGCAGCCTCGGTCGCAGCGAAGTGACGCTATTTGCTGACCAGGATCACGCCATCATCTTCGCCGATGTGGCGCCCGCTGAAGCCCAACAGGTGCAGGACTATTTCCTGCAAGTGGGCTCGCGCTTGGCTGATTTGTTGGCCGGATCCGGCTACCCCTATTGTGAGGGGCTCATCATGGCCAGTGAGAAGGCCTGCTGCCAGACACTGAGCGCATGGCAGACAACATTTGACCAATGGCTCAGCGCCCTGGACGCCGAAGACCTGCTGCGGGCGAAGATCTTCTTTGATTTCCGCAGTGCACTGGACGAGGGCAGTCTGGTGCCCGCCTTGCAGGAGCATCTGCAAATGGCGGTGGCTGCGCGCCCGCTCTTCTTCCCCTTGTTGGCCCACAATATCCTGAACTATGAACCGCCATTGAACACTCTGGGCAATGTTGTCAATGCCGACTTCAGTGGTGGGCGCCGCGGCTTCGACATCAAAGGCGTGCTGGCCCAATTGGTGGACGTCGTGCGGCTACGGGCCCTGCAATACGGCATTGGCACCGCCGGCACTTTGGCCCGCCTGGAGGCCCTGGCCATTGCCGATCACCTGAACCCGGTGACTGTCACCGAAACCAGCGCGTCATTCCGACTGCTACTGGCGCTTCGGTTGCAGCATCAGGCCCGGTGCCGGGCCAATCATCTGACCGTCGACAACATTGTTCTGCCGGAGCAATGGCCGGCCGATCGCCAAGCCGAATTGAAGCAAGCCCTGCGGCAAGTGAAGGCCCTTCAGGAAAACCTGCAACACGAATTTGGCAGCCGACCATGAACTCGGGGACCGTCCTGCTGATCAGCGATCTGCACGCGCGATATGGTGTGCTCAATGAACAGATCCAGCATGCCGAGGCGCAACTGGGTGGGGAAATCGAACAGGTGATGGTTCTGGGGGATTTCGGTTTTTTTGCTGATGAGATGCACGAATATTTTCGCCGCCGCGGTCTCCAATTTCTGCGCCCGACAGCTTGTGTCGAGGGCAACCACGAAGATCATGGCGCGGTGAAACGGCTGGCCAGGCAGTACGCTGATGTCGTCACCCATGTCGCGCGCGGCCAGTTGCACCAGTTGGCCGATCGGCAGGCGCTGTGCCTGGGCGGGGCCCGATATATGGATGCCTGGTCCACTCCACGCGGATGCGAAATCACCGAAAACCAGATTCAGGAAGCGCTCTCTCACCCACCCGAAAGCATCGATGTCGTTTGCACCCACGATTGTCCGGACAATATCGGCGTCGCACCGAAGCCAGGATTCGAACACTATGGCTCTTTGGGGGTGCCCGGAATGTCTCGCCTGGCGGAACGCTACCAGCCTCGCTTCTGGTTCTTCGGCCACCATCATCACTGGTTCGAGAAGGTGCATGCGGGCATCCACTATTTGGGTCTGCCCGAAAGCTGGCAAGGCTACGCCCTGCTGGATCCCACTGGCGCGATCACCAAAGTTTCCCACGAAGTGCCTCTGGCATCCCGGCCTTGGTGGAAACGCTGGCTGGGTCTGGGCTGACCCGGCCACTGGTCTGCGTGCCATTGGCTGGCAATACCCTTCTATTTGACGAGGCTTGCCCGCTTGATCTGGCGATCACCATTCTCTTCATCCTGCAGGACGAACAAATAGGTGCCACTGGGGGCGGTGCTTCCCTGGCACGTTTGCCCTCGCCAGACGAATGACTCCACGAGGCCATCGCCCAGCCCCATCCACAACGTCTGTACCTTGCGCCCCTGCATATCATATACGCTTAAGCGTCCGGCATGGTCGCGTGGCAATCGGAATGCCAATTCCACTGCAGGGTTGAAGGGATTGGGACGAGGCTGGCCCAACTCCAAAGCCGTCGCGGGCACATCACGAACCGTTGAGACCGGCTCACATTGGGCGACCGCCATCATGATGTTGCTATCAGCCAACAAAAAGGCATCGCTCATTACGGCCAGAACTCCGGCATTCAGGCCGCCTGCAGTCCTGGAAAAAAAGCTGCCGCAAAACAACGGCGTGTCCGCCGCCAGCAGGCGAAAAAGGTGCACTTTGTTTTGGTAGAATCCGATTTCTGGGTCCAGGAAATTCAGGCTGCGCAAATAGGCATGGCCACCGGCAATGGTGATGCTTTCAACTTCGCCCTCACAGGGCACCCGATCGAGATACATCGGCGCCGCAGGTTGCGTCACGTCAATGCTGACCAACCCCACGGTCGGCCCGACCATCAGAGCACGGTTTTGCCACAGGGCAACATCCCGAACAGTTCCCCCGGCGAACGACAAAGCCAATTCCACCGGCAACTCCGGGTCGCTCGCATCTATGACCCGCAAACCCAGGCTGGCACAGGCCGTATAAATCAGCTCGCCATCGCGCGCCATAGCCGTTGATTGGGGCGACACCACACTGCCGACCAATACGGGATCATCCGGCTGCTCGGTCGAATAGATCCGCACCGAATTCCATTCCGCCGAAAACAGCAAATCCCGGCTCGGGTCCAACAGCAAATCGCGGCTGGCCACTGGCAACGGCATGGTGTGGTCGATGACCATGGCGGTCGGATCGGAAATATCAACGATGGTCAGTTCGGCGGCATTACCAGCGAGATAGGCAAAATCTCCATTGATACAAATACTCTCAGCAAAGTTTGGCAGCATCAATTGGCTCAGCACATGCAGTCTGGCTGGAAACCCGTTTGGAAAACCTGGCGGGAATTCGAATGCTACCAAATAGGGAGTGCGGTCGTAGGCAGAATTTATCGAGCCAATGGCCAGGATGAAATCCGGCCCAACCTCAAGCACATACCAACTGTTCATCGACGTGTACGTCGTCTGGGTCCAGGGCGGGGTCGACCAGTCTTCGCAGGCAGCGGCGACATATCCGGCACCCCACAGAGAAAACGCCAGAACAACTATTGCTGCAGTACGCATTGGTCCCCCTTGCTCAAATTTCAGCGGCAACATCATTGACTATACGCAATCACAATGGCGATCACAATCGGTGTCAGGTTTTTCGCCAGAAGGCAGGCTCACCGGATCACCACGAACCGCCCCCGAAACGGTGCGAACAGTGCATCGTCCGAAACCACAGCATAGAGATACACCCCACTGACAACTTCCTGTCCGTTTCGCGACATGAGATTCCACGAGGCCAATCCACCTTCGCGCCGGCCATCGTGGTCAATGGTGGCCACAAGATCGCCGCTGGCGGTGTACACAGTGATCGTATTGCCAGACGCGGGCAGGTTGTTGAATACTACACTCACACCCGTTGGGTTTTCCGCTGACGGTGGCTGCCCCTGAAACTCCGCCAAGGCCGCCCGGGTAGCCGGGTTCGGATAGACGTAAATATTTGTCCCCAGGGTTGCCCTCTCGCTGGCGGTCTGGGCAGCCGGCACCGGCGTCACCGCATGCTGATTGTTCCCCGGCTCGCCCTGAACTCCATAGCCAGCCGGCACCAACTCGATCCCGACCCAATCCAGGCGGTGATCGCTGGCCACAACCGAATAGAACGTCTGGAAACCGTTGCGCACTTCGGTATCGCGGAAGTGGTAATAGTTCACACTCCGTTTGGCCCGGATTCGATGGGGCGGCGGGGCCGACGCACGCCCTGCCACGGCAAAAAAAGTATCGAGCACCGCCGGTTCGGTTTCCCAAGGCAAAAAGGGCTCCATACCCGGAGCCACCGTGCCGGCGGGCACCCGCACTGACGGCCTGCGCACCAAGCGATTTTCAATATCCTCATCAACCAAGACCTGTGTCGCAGCCGCCAATCCTTCGTACCGCGCATCGGTGAGACAGGCCGGCTCGTAGCGCACGCCTTCAAACCCCGTATTGCGGCCAAGGTTCTGTTCCTCGGCTCCGTGACCAACGCCAGCGGCGATGGAATTGATCACGTCGTATTCGGCAATCAGGTTCCACAAGACAGCCTCGGGGCCAGAGGCATTGGAAGCGCCATCAGGCCGAATCCAGTTGGCCACCCGCCACAAACGATAGGATTCAAAATCAAGCTTCCCCGTCACCGGGTCACGATCGTATTCACTGACATCGTCCCAAAATATTTCAACGAAATTGTCGCCGGCCACCACCCGCATATTTGGTGGCATCGGTGGCACCGCGTCCGCTGAAACCCATGGCACGTAGCGTTCTCCGCCAGTGTCCGGCGTCGGATAGGATTGAGGGGTAGACTCCCAGAACAATCCGTTTTCGATGGTGCATTCGCGACCATGCCGACGAAAACACTCTTCACAATTGTCCGCATTGACGTACAGGCAGCGCCGTCCATCCTCAGCAACAAAGAGCGAACCGGGACTGATGACGGTCCCGCCAAAAACCGGGTCTGGGCCAACGCACGCTTCATCCATGAAGGCCGATCGGTAGTCGTAGATCGGATCGGAACCATCCGTGTAATTGGGGTAGTCCCCCAGGCAAACCAGGGTCTCCCTGTTCCCACCGCCTCCCGTCAGTGGGTTTCGGTCGGCGTCGAAGTACCGGCCCCGATGCAATTCTGAAACCCGCAAGGCGGTGCGCAACATCCCATCCATGCCATTGCCAACGACCAGCGCGATCCGGTACCCCAGCTGTCGCCCCCGCGCCACGTGCCCAAACGGTCCACTCGACAGCAGAAACTTCAAATCACCCGGTTCGTCATCTGCCCGGTCGCGGTCCGATTGTCGGCTGATCATCTGCCCATAGCGTTCCCGGTCGGTTCGAGGTTCGCCATCCTGGATCACCAAGGCGTTTGTGCCAAAAATCTGAAAACTTTTGACGCCGACCAGATGGGGCGCAAAGTATTCCAGGGGATCGGTGTCGTGCCCCAGCAGGATGGCCCCAAAAACGCCGGGCAACGGGTCGACGGGGTTCGCGTCTCGCATCCAACCGATTTCCAGGCGGTGGAACGACCCGTCGCTGCCGCGCACGGCCCCCCGAAAAAAACCCGCCAGATCGTCGGGATGTGACGCCCCGTGGGCTCGTCTTTGAATGTCGCAATCCACGTAGGTGCCGAGATAGAGATCCTCAATATCCCGCGGTCCCTTGTTGGTGATTTCGAAATCCAAGACCACGACATCTGCCAGTTCAGGGTCTTCATACACCGCGGCCCTTTGCACAATTTTCAGATTCATCGGTTCATGGTCCGGATACAATTCCTGAACCAAGCCGCCGTCATCGTGCATGGTGCAGGTGAACATCTGCGTGCCAATCTGGCCAAAATCCTCGTCGATCAAGCCGTCGCCGTCATCGTCCACACCATTGAGCGGGTCTTCATCCATTTGCCCATCGCCATCGTCATCGGCACCTGACCAGGGTGGGCGGCGACCAGCGATACGGCCATCGAATGAGGGCCTCACCTGGCGATGATCCCGCGCTTCATAGATTGTCTCAAAGATGCTTTGCCCCGGGCGCAGCTCGCGCTCGGGTTGGCCGGTGGTGACGGCAATCTGGCCGCCCGATATGCCACCGATCCACAGGCCGGCGCCCCACAGGTATTCCCGCCCCGAACCGCCCGGCCACTGCCCACTCGGGGCATTGCTGTAGGGCAGCGTTTCGGTGTATTGGGACCCGATCAAACCGTGATTGGTGATGTTGACGAAGAGATCGCCGTGATCCAGGACGTAGGAGCCGTCCAGGACGTGAATGCCGTCTGGCCTTTGCGCCGCTTCGCGCATGCGTTCAGCGGCCAAAATTTCGGGATCGGGCGCCCCCTGGCCAGAACCAAATGGCACCGCAACGAAGCCCAGCATGACCAGGATGAACAGAGGCGAAGGGAAGGCGTTTCGCTCCAGCGGGAGTCTGGTGCGAAAATTCATGTTTGATGCTCCGCGACATTGTCGGGCGAAGTGAGCGTCGGGAAAAGTGAGCGAACTTCGAAGACCGCGAAATCAAGGCGCTCGATACGCAACCCTGCGTTTCGAGCTTTACCCTGACTGAATCTACAGAAGACGGCGCCTTCTATCAAGACTGACTCAACTACGATCCCGCGCCCTTTTGCCTGAGCGTCTCGGGCCAACAGACTTCCGTCGTTGCCGCACGCTTTGACCTCGCCTAGTATGGGCCGCAAACAAGATTCATTTTCTGCATACTGGAACGGTACGTCCATGATACCAGACTCTCTCAAACCGCCCACTGCGACGGACGCCACCCCCTCATTGTGGCGGGATTTTGCAACTCTGGCTGTGGCGTGCCTTGCCTTTATTC
>JADGEP010000152.1 GCA_016744275.1 Candidatus Krumholzibacteriia bacterium
GTCTTGAGCGAAGGGCTGGCTGATCTCAAACGCGACGGGATCGAACACCGGGATGACCTGGAAGTCGGCATCATGGTCGAGACTCCATCGGCGGTGCTGGTGGCAGACCTGCTGGCAGCCGAGTGCGATTTTCTGAGCATCGGATCCAACGACCTGATCCAGTACACCCTTGCCATGGACCGGGGCAATACCCGGGTTTCCTACCTGTATCAGCCTCTGCATCCGGCCATCCTGCGCAGCATCCGGCATACCGTTGAAGCGGGTCATCAAGCCGGTATTTGGGTCGGCCTGTGTGGAGAAATGGGGTCGGAGACGCGATTGGCAGAAGTCTTGCTAGGACTGGGACTGGATGAAATCAGTCTGCACGGCGCCGCCTTGCCCAAAATCAAGCAAGTGATCCGCTGGACGAGCCACGCCGAAGCCAAGGCTGTCGTGGACGCCTTGATCGATTTGCCGACCGCAGAGGATGCCAATCGTTGGTTGGCCAACTATATTGCCGAGCGAAAACGTCAGCGTGAAGCTGAAGGAGAATAAGATGGTGGAGTGGCCCGCAGCCGGCCTCGGAACGATGTACAAGCTGATCGACAGCCTGCCTGAGCAACTGGCTTTGAGTGCGGATTTGGCTGGGTTGGACCAGGTGAAGCCTGCCCGGCCCGGAACCCGGCGCCTCGTCTTGTGCGGCATGGGCGGCTCGGCTATTGCCGGCGATCTCATTCAGCCCTTGTTGCACGCGGGCAAGGTTTCGCTGACTGTGTGGCGAGACTATGGATTGCCTCACTGGGTTGATGCAGATGATTTGGTTCTCTGCTGCAGCTATTCCGGCAACACCGAAGAGTCGTTGTCGGGGGCCAAGCTGGCGGGGGAAATCGGTTGCCAGCGGGTGGCCATCACCTCTGGCGGCGAATTGGCCGAGATGGCCGCCAAAGACCAATTCCCCCGTGTCGGCCTGCCGGGCGGATTGCCGCCACGTGCCTCTTTGGGATATGGACTGGGAGCGCTTCTGAGGGTCCTGGATGGTTTGGGCGTCTGTGCCGAAAGCGGAGCCCAAATCGACGCGGCCATCAAGATGCTGCGTCAGAACAATGCCGATTGTCAGGCCTCCATGCACGGAGATGCTGCGCCTGAAAAGGATGCCGAGGGGAATATTTCTCCCGGTGCCCTGGCCGAGAAATGGGTGGGTCGCATGCCGATCATTTACACTGCTGGGCATGAAGCTCATGCAGTGGGGGTGCGGTTGAAGGCCCAGATCAATGAGAACAGCAAGATGCCAGCTCTGGTGGTTCCATTTCCTGAATTGGACCACAATGACCTGGTTGGCTGGTGCCTCAGTCCCGAACAGAAACAGCGCTTTGTTTTGCTGATTCTGAGGGGCGAGGACGACAATGACCGGATCAAAAAACGGGTGGAAGTCACCCGGGAACTGCTCCAGTCCCAATTTGATGCCATTGATGAAATCCGCTCCAAAGGCAATTCGCCGCTGGAACGGGTGCTGTCTCTGGTGCAATATGGCGGTTACCTGAGTTGCCACCTGGCCCGCCTGAACGAGGTTGACCCCGTTCCGGTCGATAGAATCACCAAACTCAAGAACGCACTGGGCTAGAAAAAATTTAGCCGCAGAGGGAGATCAAGTTATGAGCAAGAAGTTCCTGTTCACCAGCGAGTCGGTCACTGAAGGTCATCCCGACAAGGTGTCGGATCAGATTTCCGACGCCGTGGTCGATGCCATCATGGCCAAAGATCCCATGGGCCGGGTGGCCTGTGAGACCATGGTGACGACGGGCATGGCCTGCCTTGCCGGCGAAATCACCACCGACACCTACGTGGACATCCCGGAACTGGTGCGCAACACCATCCGCAAGATCGGCTACACCAATGCCGACTATGGTTTTGATGCGGACAGTTGTGCCGTGTTGACGACCATAGACAAACAGAGTGCGGACATCGCCATGGGCGTCGATACCGGTGGTGCCGGTGATCAGGGCCTGATGTTTGGTTACGCTTGCCGCGAGACCGACGTTTTGATGCCGCTGCCGATCACGGTGGCCCACCGTATGGCGCCTGGCGGCCGTGCGCAAGGACGGCACTCTGCCCTGGGTGCGCCCCGACGGCAAGACCCAGGTCACCTGCCTGTACGAAGGCGACAAACCCATCAAGATCGATACCGTGGTATTGTCGACCCAGCACGATGACGAGATCAGCAATGACGATCTGCGGTCCGCTTTGCAAACCCATGTCATCGATCCGGTCCTGGCCCGTTTCGATATCGATCACGCGGGCTACACCAGCCACATCAACCCGACTGGTCGCTTCGTTGTCGGTGGCCCCTTGGGCGATTGCGGCCTGACCGGTCGCAAGATCATTGTCGACACCTACGGCGGCAGCGCCTGCCACGGTGGCGGCGCCTTCAGTGGCAAGGACAGCACCAAGGTTGATCGCTCGGCGGCTTATGCCACCCGGCACCTGGCGCGCAACATCGTCGCGGCCGGATTGGCCGATCGTTGCCAGGTTCAGGTGGCCTATGCCATCGGCGTGGCCGAGCCCGTCTCGATCAATGTCGAGACCTACGGCACCGGCCATGTGTCCGACGAGAAGATCATCGACGCCATCCGCAAAGTGGTGGACATGACCCCCAAGGGCATCATCGACCGCCTCGAACTGCGCAAGCCGGTGTTCCTCGATACGGCCGCCTACGGGCACTTTGGCCGTGACGATGTCCAGTTCAGCTGGGAAAAGGAAGATCTCGTGGATGCGTTCAAGGCTGCCGTGGGCTAGGGCACGACGCACTGCTCAGCGATTGGAAACGAAAAAAAGGCGGGGCTGAAAAGCCTCGCCTTTTTTATCTCGTATCCGCGCAGTCGCTGGAATGAATTCCCTCGATATATCTCAACGCAGGCCCCGGCAGTAAAGCCTAAGGAGCCACCACAAACTGGAACGTCTCGCGTCGGGTGACCGCCAGCGTCGGATAGGTCACCGCCACGTTCACATCATAGGTGCCGGCATCGGCATAAGTGAACGAAGGCATGGAACCCGTGAAAATGGTGTTGGCCGGATCGCCCATTTCCCAGCGATAAATCATCTTAACCGAATCACCGGGGACGGTGGGGAAATCGACGTCACAGGACACGGCGCTCAGGTCAAACTGGATGCGCTCGCCCAAAGGCACATTGCCGTCGGGGAAGTTTGAAGTCGCTGCGATAACCAGGGTATCTGCCATGACCGTAACCGGCACCGAGGAAGTGGTGCTTTCGCCATCGGGATCCGTGGCCGTCACGGTGATGGTGTATTCGCCAGGCATGGTGAACTGGTGGTACTCGATGGCCGTCGATCCCGTTCCACCGTCGCCAAAATTCCAGGAGATTTCGAGATTGTTGGTTCCCCCCATGGGGTCGCCCGTCTCGTTGCCACCCGAAACTGCGGCAAAGACCTCTGTGTTCAGAGGAGCTACTCCACAGGTCGGCGTCACCCGCACGCGGGTAAAGATGGGTTTGGTCTCGTCATTGCATCCCGGGGCCGCCAGGGCGATCAGGAGCATCGCCGGCAGCAGAAGCAAACAGGCACGTTTCATGTGTTCAGTAGTCTCCCTGTGGGGTGGCTTGATTTTCAGGGTCGCTGGAGTGGCTTCCGGGGACCTCTTGGTCCGAGGGAGTGCCTGCACCAGCGTTGTTCGCAATCTGGGCGAGCGGTGGATTCGAAACCCCGTTCCGAACCTGCCCTGCCTGGTCGCATCAATTTATTAAGCTAGGACAGCCCAGGCAAGTAGTCCAGACAAAACAATGTCAAAGAGGCCGGCAAAATAGCCCTTTTAACGGCGGGCCCGGGCAAAGAGAACCAGATAGATCAGCGTATAAACGGCATTTCCGGCCCATGCGGCCACCAACGGGGGCAAAGTGCCGGTGTGGCCCAGGCTGCGGCCAAAATTCATGAAAATGTAGTAGCCGAAGCTGATCAGCAGGGTCCAGCCAAAGCCAGAGGCGATGGTGGTTTTGCGGGGCCCCGAAGCCAGCAGCAATCCCATGAGCACGACGATGAGGTTGACCAACGGAAATGCCAGGTTGAATTGGACATCCACCAGGGCGGTGGTCGGGTCGCCTCCGCTGCGGTTGACCAACTCAATGTGTTCCCGCAATTGCCGGATATTCATGTCTTCCTGCCGGATCCGGTCGCGATAAAAGCCTTTGGGATCGACAGTCAAATCGCGGGCCGTGAGGCGGTCGAAGGTGGTGGTGATTTCCTCCTCACCTTCAAAGACACGGCGAGTGCCGGTGATCAATGTCCAGAACTCGCCGTCCCATTCGGCCCGCTTGGCGTCGACGCGTTCAGTGACAATGGCGCCGTCGTAACTGAAAATCTTGAGCCCGGTGATGATGCCCGAATTGGGGTCATATTTTCGCGCGTAATAAATGCGCCCATCATTGTCGGTCAGGGAAATGTTCTGGGTGGGCCGGATGCGATCCGGATTGCCGTGGATCTCCACGTCCCACACCTTGTTGCGCTCCACGTTGGCCTGGGGCAGGACGTACTCTCGCCAGGCCAGTGAAAACAGGGTCATCACCACGCCCAGAATCACCAGCGGGCGACACACCTTCATCAACGACCATCCGGCGGCAAACAAGGCGGTCAATTCCAGGTAGCGGGCCATGCTGCCCACCGTAAAAAGGGTGGCCATGAGCATGGCGATCGGCAGCACCGTATCGATGGTCCAGACCGCTTTGTAGGTGTAGTAGCGACCGATCATCGAGGCAGAGGCATCATTGTCGACAAAGCTGCCCATATGATCCAGCAAGTCGATCAAGGTGAAAAGTATCAGGGCGCCGACCATGGTGTAGGCCAGATTGCGCAAAAAGCCAAAAAACAAATGGCGGTGGATCAGATTCATGCGGTTTCCAACGGTGTGGGATCGGTAGGCTTACCAGCATCGTCGCCAGATTTGGGTTTCAACGACAGGCTCAACAGACTCGATTCACGGGCGGCCTTGATGAACATGGGAATTCCCAGTCCCAGTAGGAGAAAATTGGCAGCCCACATGGCCACAAACGGGTCCAGCCGTCCGCGATCGGCCAGCTTCTCACCACCCATCAGAAACAGGTAATAAACGAGATAGACCGCCAAAGCAAGACTGACGCTCACGCCCTTGCCACTGCGCGAAGTTGTGACGGCCATGGGAATGCCCAGCAGGGCAAAAATCACACAGGCAAAGGGGATGGCGAATTTCTTGTGGAATTCCACGTTGTAGCGATTTTCCCGCGCGATGTACTGTTCAAGCAGTCGCTGCTGATGGCGGGAACGCTCGGCCATGCGCTCAATCCCGGTCCGCGTCAGGCGCATCTTGCGGTCAAAGAAGGCGTCCAACTGGGGGCCCGGTGGTGGCGCCGCGGATTGGCCCAGCCGGATGTGCCTTTTTTCCGGGTCCAGGGTCTGAAACTGCCGCTCCACAAATGTTCCGGCCAAACCCACAACCCGTTCCCCGACTCTGATTTGATCTTCGTGCTCTTTGGCCGCGGCCGCCTTCAGGTCATGAAGATCCATTTCCCGATCGCCACGGGCCTTGCGGCCGGATTCCTTGAAATCCCGCTCCATGTTTTCCAGGTGCAGGTTGTGCTGCCCAAAGCGAATGACCTGATACTTGTCCGGTTCTTCCTTATCCGGTTGTTCGTGGATTTCGCCATCGTACAATTCGATCAGCATGGAGTCAGTGTCATGGTCGGGAATGATGCGCCCGTGGGCGGCGATGGTCACGCGGGGAGACAAATCGCCCGGTTGTTCTTTTTCCAGGATCTTCACGTCCTGGATCTCGCCGGTGAGGTCGTCTTTTTGGGCGACAAAAATGGTCAAGCGGTCGCTCATGTCCGTAAATTGATTTTCGCGAATCTCGAGCATGGGCTTCTTGCGGTTGATGTCGTAAAGCAGATTGGCCAAGGTGTGGTTCGATTTGGGGAAGACATAGTGGTTGTAGGCGGTCAAGCCGGCGCCAATAATGGCCGCTCCGAATAAAAGTGGGCGCAAAACGGCCCAAAGACTGATGCCGCAGGCCTTCATGGCCGTGATTTCGTGATCGGTCGCCAGTTGGCCCACGCTCATAAGGATGGCGATCAGCACCGCCATTGGTATGGATAATGCAAACGTGTAGCCCAGGCTGAGGCCCAGAACCTTGGTGGCCAGAAAAAACGGAACACCTTTGCTGACAAAGAGATCGACGTACCGGAAGAGCACGTCTATCATCAGCAAAAAGGTGATAACGAACCAACCGAAGAAGAATGGGCCGGCCGCAGATCTCAGTAAGTGGCTATTTATCAGGTACATGGAGCCATTCTTTCACGGCGCTTGGGCCGCGAGATTGTTGACGCACAGGCTGAGTGAACTTGACCGACACTTGTCACCGGACGGGTTTTTACCCTGCAAGCTTGCTTGAACATCGTCCGGTTCTGCCTCATTTTGAACGGTTTGTGGCCACCGCGAGGTGGCAGGAGTGCCTCGGTATTGGTCCCGTACCGGGCACAGTCTGACCATTTTCGAGGACGACGGCCCATCGTACCAGACAAATTTGGTGCGTCGGCTCTTTCGAGACAACCAGGAAACCGACCCCGCCGGCTTTCACCAGCCGCAGGAGCAGCGATTTGACCCAGGTTATTGCTCAGCAGATTAACAGCCGCCGCACCCTGAAGGTGTTCTTGGCGAGCTTGCTGATGGCCGTGGTTTTGGGCCTCCCGCTGGACGCTTCGGCTGATCCTGACTATGGCGATGGCCCTCTCCTGTATGGTTTTGATCCCGTCCTCAAAGCGACCGATGACCCGCGCTTGCTGGGTGTCGAGCGATTGGTCATGCGGCGGCGCTTGGCCGTATTGGGCGTCGATCCCTTGCGGTACCCCAATCGCCATCCTGGCCTGGAGACTTCGGTCTTTAAGGTGATGAACGATAAATCCCGGGTGGATTTGGTGCGTATGGAGCACCTCGTTGAGTACAACGGCCCCCTGGGCGTGATGACTGAATTCCAATACCCGACTTTCTTCTATCTGTTCCCGAGTTCTGAACCGCTGCCCGGCGGATTTGTCTATTATCCCGCGCGACCGGTGACCGATTCGGTGGTGCGCATTTTTCTGGATGACCTGGACATGGGAGCCGCCCGGCGCCATGCCGTGGATCAGGTGATGACCCGGAACGACGCCCTGGATGTCGCGGGTGCCGGCAAGACCAGCACCGATAACGACGGCCTGATCAACCTGACGATTCCCATCAAGCTGCCCCGAACCCTGGAAAAAGTCATTGGGCGGGGTGAAAAGACAAAGATCAAGATCACCGGCCGCGAACGCATCGCCATCACCGGTGAAAGCACGGTGGTTGATCCCTTCGTGCCCAACGAGCGCATCACCAGCCAGTCTCTCTTTCCCAGCCTGGACATGGAACAAGAGCTGCAAGTCAATCTTTCCGGCACCATCGGTGAAAAAATCATCATCGAAGTGGACCACAACAGCGCCCAGATCGGCCCCGATGCCACCAAAATCAAGCTGATGTACCAAGGCGATGAAGACGAGATCATCAAGACCATCGAAACCGGAGATGTCGGTTTGACCTTGCCCGGCAGCCAGTTGCTGGGCTACAACTCAAACCAGTCCGGCCTCTTTGGCGTCAAGGTGACAGGCCAGATGGGGCGGGCCGATTTTACGGTGGTGGCTTCGAAGCAGAAGGCCGAATCGAGCGCCAAGAGTTTCAACGCCAAGGGCGGCGTGGTGTCGGATCACGAGATCTTCTCATCGAATTACATCAACAACCGGTTTTTCAAATTGGACCTTCCTTCGCGGGAAGCCAGTGGCCGCCAAGAGGGCGAAAAGATCCTGCTGTCGTCCATCAAGGTTTACCGCCGGATGGGGCCTGGTGAATTCCGTACCGGTGATGTCCGCTACGTGGCGGCCTATATTGACCGTGATGGATATCGAGCCTGGGACTCAGGTGCAATAGATTTTGGCGACCCAAGGGAAGTCGGCTTGCGTTGGCGCGAAGTGACGGGATTTGATCCGCTACTGAATACCGACGGAGGTTTAGAAGCTATCGACATGCGGTCGTCTCAACTGGACGAGGATATCCTGGCAGTTGTCTACACCGTTGTAGATGCCGGTGGCAATTTGCTGGGACGGGTGGGTGACGATCCCAGTTTGACGACGGCGACCCAGATGATTGATGGAGAAGGGGATGAGCCATATTTCCGCATGAAGATGCTCAAATCGACGGTGGCGAATCCAGACGAGCACCTCTACAGCTATGTCCTGCGCAATATCTATTCCTTGGGTGGATCAAACATCGATGTGAGCACTTTTGATCTGCGCATCGAGGCCAACGACGTTAGTGATCTTACTCCTGATCTGGACGAGGCCAATCTGACCTACTTGCGCATCTTCGGGCTGGACATTGAAGATCCCTCCCGAATTCCGGGCGCTGATGGCTTGGTCGATGTCCACAATCCATTAATTTTCGATTTGAATAAAGGGCTGCTCAAATTTCCGCTCGATTTTCCTGAACCGTTCAACGCAACCGAAGCGGATTATACCCGCTATGCCCAGGATGATAGTTTTTCCTTCGATACGTCGGAATTCCTCAGAGACAATTTGGCCGATGAAGTTATCTACAACCCGAACGGTTCACCGACGAACTTCCATCAGGAACAGTACTTCAAGATCGTAGCATCCCACGCC
>JADGEP010000153.1:0-4100 GCA_016744275.1 Candidatus Krumholzibacteriia bacterium
GCTCTGAGAAGGTGTGGTTTGATTGGCAACAGCAGTGGCCGGGCCACCAGGCATTGCTTGCCCTGGCGTTGTTGTTTTGCCGGCGCCGCGAGTGGCAGTTGGCAACAGTTGGGCGGTCAATGAGTTGATCAAGAAAGTCCTCCCTGAGAAATGGCCCGGATAGTTCCTGCTCCGGGTGGTCCTTATGAGTATCGGCCGGGATCCTGTAAAACTTGAGTCGGCCGGGTCATTGCTTGGTGCTTGACCCGTGCGAGTAATCTGCTAAGGTGCTGCGACATCAGGATCTAACGTTTTGATGCGGCGATCTGGTGTTTTCAACAAAAGATCGCGAACACTCCTTCGAGGTTGGCCCGCTTGCTGGATATCCTCATCATTGCCGCCTATTTTGTCGCCGTCATGGTCGTGGGGGTGCGCGCGCGCGTGTCGCATGATGCCTCGGCGGAAGAATACTTCATATCCAACCGATCATTGCGCTGGCCCTCGATCGCCCTGTCCACCATTGCGACCAATATTCACGCGGGGCATTTCCTGGGCATGGCCGGTTCGGCCTACTTGTACGGCTTGGCCCAGGCCAATCTGGAGATCAACGCGGTCTTCGGCATTTTACTGGCCGCATTCGTTTTTGTTCCGCTCTATCTGCGCCTGAAAGTCATCACTATCACCCAGTTTTTCGAACAGCGCTTTGGTGGCCGGGTCGCCACGGCTTACTCGCTGTTGACCATCGTTCTGTATGGCTTTCTCTATCTGGGCACGACGTTGTTCTGGGGTGCTTATGCGGTCAACGCTCTCTTTGCTGAACAGATCGGCTTTTTGGGTTCTGATCCCGTCGTGCGGATCATGATCATGATGGTGGCGCTGGGTTTGTTTTCGGCCACCTACACCTACCTCGGTGGCTTGCGCGCTGTCGTGCGCACCGACGCGATCCAATTCGTATTGCTCATTGGTGGGGGAGTGGTCTTGCTGACCGCAGCGCTGAACAAGTTGGGCGGATGGTCCGAGCTCTACACCCAGACCAACCTGATGCATCTGCACCTGCCGGCCGATCATCCGAAGCTGCCCTGGACCGCCATCGGGGCGATGCTGCTTTTGAACCTGAACTATTGGGGCAGCAACCAGATCATTCTGCAGAGGGCGTTGGCGGCCCGGTCAGTAAGAGACGCTCAAATCGGGCTCTTGGCCAGCGGTGTCCTCAAATATGCGATTGCCCTGGTGATCGTGGTGCCCGCCATCGCCTTGGCGGGGTTGCTGAAAGACAACCCCTTGGCCGATCCGGATCAAGCCTACCCGACGCTGGTCAACATGCTGCTGCCCGCGGGTCTGCGTGGGCTGGTCCTTTGCGGGCTGTTCGCCTCGTTGATGAGTTCGGTCGATTCCATTTTCAACTCGGTTTCGACTCTTTGGTCCATCGACATTTATCGCCGTCGATTGCGCCCTGAAGCCACTGACCAACAAGTGGTGGCCATGGGCAAGAAGGCCATCATGGTTACCCTTATCACCGGGCTCAGTTTTGGTTTCCTGCAGGTTTATATCAAGTTCGCCAATCCGGAATTCGCGCTCACCCACTGGTTCAACGACATGAGCTACTACATCAAGGTGGGCTTCGTTATTCTGATCACTTCGGCGGTTTTTCTCTACCGCGCTCGGCCCAATCTGGTGCTGGCGATGATGTTTATCACTATTGGCATTAAACTGTTGCTGGAATTCCTGCTGCCCGCAGTGGCCTACTTCAACATCACCGCCCTGACGATCCTCACCGGATTGGCCATCGTGGCGATCGAGGCGTTTTGGCGTTCGCGTCAAACGATAGCCTTGCGGGATGTCTGGTATTCCGACGGGCGTGGGGTCTCAGTCCTGGGTGCCTGTTTGCTGGCTTCACTGTTATTCTTGCAGATCCGTTTCCATTGATGTGTCGCTGACCAATCCAGTTTCCGCCTGCCGGATCAATTTCATGAATTTTTCGCCGTAGCGTTCCAACTTGGCCGCACCCACGCCACTGAGAGCAAGGAATTGGTCTTCGCTGACAGGACGGTGCACCACCATGGCGGCCAGGGTCTTGTCGTGAAAGATGACGTAGGGCGGCAACTCCTGCTCTTCGGCCAAGGTGCGGCGCAAATCGCGCAGGCTCTCAAAGAGGGCCTGATTGGCCGGAGTATTCAGGCTCTCGTCGCTGGTCAGGGCGGCCACGGTGGCCTTTTTCTTGGCCTTCTTCCGGCTCGCCGGTTTGGTCAGGGTTTCCTGCCGCAAGTGCAATTCTTCCTGCCCCTTGAGCACCGGACGCGCCCGCGACGTGAGCACCAACCCGCCATAGCCGGACGGGTCGACGGTGAGCAAACCGCGCGCGGTCATTTGCCGCAGAATCGAGCGCCACTGCCAGGCGTCAAATTCTCCACCCACGCCCCAGGTGGGAATCTGGTCATGCCCAAAACGGACAATGCGCTCGTTCTGAGAACCCCGCAAAACCTCGATGATGTATGCCGCGCCAAAACGTTGCCCCGTGCGCACCACGCAGGACAGGGCCTTCTGGGCGGCGACAGTGGCGTCAAAGGTGGCGACAGGTTTCAGGCAAGTGTCGCAATTGCCGCACGGCTCGGGCAGAGTCTCGTTGAAATAATCCAGCAATACCTGACGCCGGCAATTGGTGACCTCGCAGTAGCCCAACATGGCGTCCAGTTTTTGGTTTTCCAGGCGCCGGTGCATCTCGTCGGCCTCAGAATTCTCGGCCAATTTGCGCAGCATAATCACATCTTGCAATCCGTAGACCATCCAGGCACTGGCCGGCAAACCATCGCGGCCGGCGCGCCCCGTTTCCTGGTAGTAGGCCTCGATGCTTTTGGGCAAATCCAGGTGGGCGACAAAGCGCACATCCGGCTTGTCGATGCCCATGCCAAAGGCAATGGTCGCCACGATGATCAGGCCGTCTTCGCGCAGGAATCGCTCCTGGTTTTTTTGGCGCACTTCGCGAGGCAATCCGGCGTGGTAGGGCAGTGCCGTGAGGCCCGCTTTGGTCAAGAAGGTGGCGATTTGTTCGGTGCGTTTGCGCGAAAGGCAATAGACGATGCCCGCGTCGCCGGCGTGTCTCTCCTGCAAAAAACTCAACAATTGCTGGCGTTCGTTTTCCTTGGCGGCCACTTCGTAACTGATGTTGGGCCGATCAAAACCCATGGCAAAAATGCCATCTGCCGAAATGCCGAGTTTTTGGACAATCTCCTGACGCGTGCGGTCGTCAGCGGTGGCGGTGCAGGCCAACAAGGGGATCTGGGGAAATCGGGCCCGGACGGTGTCGAGTTGCAGGTATTCCGGCCTGAAATCGTGGCCCCAGCGCGAGATGCAGTGGGCCTCATCAATGGCGAGCAAGGAGAGTTTGCACTGGTCCAGCATTTCCAACGTGCGCTCCTGCATCAATCGCTCAGGCGCGATGTAAACCAAGTCCAGTTCGCCTCGGCGCAAGCGCCCTTCAATTTTCTGGGCTTCGCCTTGGGCCAGATTGCTGTTCAGGAAGGCAGCGTCCACGCCCAACTGTCGCAGGGCGGAAACCTGATCCTGCATCAGGGCAATGAGGGGCGACACCACCACACCCACGCCGGGCCTCAAAATCGAGGGAATCTGATAGCACAGCGACTTGCCACCACCGGTGGGCATGAGCAAAAGGCTGTCTCGGCCAGCCATGGTGTGGTCGATGATTTCAGCCTGCAGCCCGCGAAAGGCAGAGTAACCAAAAACAGATTCGAGTAGGTGCAGTGGTGTGGTCATGGCTCCGCAGGGGGCTGGGGTGGGTGCTTGAGACCAGTCTTCGTTTTCGCTGCAAGAAAAGAGCCCCGGCCGCTGAAGGTCGGGGCTCCATCGATCACTCAGCTTTACTATTCTAGTTCAAACCCTTGCGCTCCAACAGCGGCGCAATCGAAGGGTCCTTACCCCGGAACAGTTCGTAAAGCTTCATGGGCTCTTCACTGCCGCCGGCGGCCAGGATATTGTCCTGCAAGCTCTTGGCTGTGGCCGGGTCAAAGATGTCGCCGGCTTCCTTGAACGCCTGGAAGCAATCGGCATCCAACACTTCGGCCCACACATCTGAGGAATACCCGGACGAATACCCGCCCGCAAAG
>JADGEP010000153.1:4110-8663 GCA_016744275.1 Candidatus Krumholzibacteriia bacterium
TTCATCGATCAGGCCCATGCGCTTGACCGAAGCGGCCTCAAATGTCTCCACATCCTGCACTTCGGTGGTCTCCAAAGTGTGCCAATCCAAGTCAAGGATGCTGGCAGCCAGGTACTCCGTCGAAGCGAATCCCTGGTTGAAGTGCTTGCTCTTTTCCAGCTTCTCGATCAAGGCCTGGGGGATGCGTTCGCCAGTCACATAGTGCTTGGCGTAGACGTCCAGAACCTCGGGCTCGAAGGCCCAGTTTTCCATGACCTGGCTGGGCATTTCCACGAAGTCGCGGGCCACCGAGGTGCCACTCAGCGATTTGTAGGTGCACATCGAAAGCATGCCGTGCAGGGCGTGTCCGAATTCGTGGTACATGGTGCCCACTTCGTCGACGCTCAGCAAAGCCGGCTTTTCGCTGGTCGGCTTGGTGAAGTTGCCCACGTTGTAAATGATGGGCACGATGCGCTTGCCGTCTTCCTTGTATTCCTTGCGGAAGGAACTCATCCAGGCGCCGCCGCGTTTGCTGGCGCGGGGAAAATAATCGCTGTACCAGATGGCGACCAGATCGCCGTCGGCATCATTCACTTCGTAGACTTTCACGTCTTCCTGGTAGACGGCGATGTCGGTGCGCTCGGCGAAAGTGATGCCGAACAATTTGTTCACCGTATCGAACAGGCCACTGCGCACGGCCTCCAGTTCGAAGTAGGGGCGCAGCATGCCTTCGTCCAGGTCGTACTTGGCTTTTTTGACCTTCTCGGCGTAGAACCACCAGTCCCAGGCCGCCAATTGGAAGCCGCCGTTCTCGGCGTCAATCATGGCCTGGAATTCGGCCGCTTCGTCGCCCGCCCGAGCCAGTGACGGTTCCCACAATTCGTTCAGCAGGTTGTAGACGTTCTCCGGCGTCTTGGCCATGTTGTCGTCCAGGACGTAGGCCGCGTGGCTGGGGAAGCCCAACAGGTTGGCCCGCTTCACCCGCAGCGAAGCCATCTTGGCCGCGATGGCGTTGTTGTCGTTCTCGTTGCCGTTGTCGCCCACGTTGGTGTAGCCCTTGAACATCATTTTCCGCAGCTCGCGTTTGGTGCTGTACTGCAGGAAAGGAATCAGGCTGGGCTTGTGCAAAGTGAAGGCCCACTGGCCGGCATGGCCGCGGGTGGCGGCTTCTTCGGCAGCAGCTTCAATGGAAGCGGCAGAAAGCCCGTCGAGATCAGACTCGTCGGCAACGACCATCACAAAATTATTCGTCTCTTTCAGCACGTTTTCGCCAAAAGTGAGGGACAGTACCGAGAGTTCCTCATTGAGACCCTTCAGTTTCTCTTTGTCGGTTTCATTGAGGTTGGCGCCACCGCGCACGAATCTTTTCCAGGTCTCAATCAGCAGCATCTGCTGCTCACGGTTGAGGTCGAGGTTGGCCATCTGGCCGTGCACGTGATTGACCCTTTTGAAGAGGTCGGCATTGAGCAGGATCTCATCCCGATGCTTGGACCGCATCGGGGCAATCCGCTTGGCAATGGCCTGCATATCCTCGTTGGTCATGGTGCCATTCATGGCGCCAAAAACGTTCGTGACCCGAGCTAGCATGCTGCCGGCCTTGTCCATCGCCTCAATGGTATTGGCAAAGGACGCCGGGGCCGGATTGCCGGCGATGGCGGCGATTTCAGCCTTGTTCTCGGCCATGCCGGCAATGATGGCGGGTTCGTAGTGATTAATTTCGATCATATCAAAAGGTGGTGTGCCAAATGGAGTGTCCCACTCGGTGAAAAACGGATTGCTCTCGGTGGCTTCATTCACATAGGAATTGCCGCCGGCGCACCCGCCCAATATGCTAAAGAATGCCATCATCAATAGTGCCTTTCTCATGACTATTTACCTCTCCAGTTTTTTTCGCCCGCCGGACGATTGTCCAGAACGCCTTCAATGGTTTCCTGAACGTCGGGCGTCAACTGTGCCGCAATCTCCAGGGCTTTCATATTCTCGGTCACCTGTGCGGGACGCGAGGCCCCGGTGATCACCGTGCTCACATCATCGTTGGTCAGGCACCAGGCAATGGCCAACTGGGCCATGGTGCAGCCCAGATCCTTGGCGATGGGCATCAATTGCCTGACCTTCTCAATTTTTTGCTTGCCGGCTTCACTCTGGAACTGGGGCAAGAGCCACTGGTAGTTTTCCAGACTCAGGCGTGAACCATCGGGAATGCCGTCGTTGTATTTGCCCGTCAGCAGGCCCGAAGCCAGGGGGCTCCAGATGGTCGTGCCCAAGCCCAGCTCGTCATACAAAGGCGCGTATTCACTTTCGACCCGCTCGCGGTGCAGCATGTTGTACTGAGGCTGCTCCATGGTGGGCGGAATCAGATGCTCACGTCGGGCTATATCATAGGCACGTCTGATCTGTGCCGCCGACCATTCACTGGTGCCCCAGTACAGAGCCTTGCCCTGTTGCAGCACATGGTTCATCGCCCACACGGTCTCTTCGATGGGAGTGTCGACATCAGGGCGGTGGCAGAACAGCAAATCCACGTAGTCCAGGTCGAGGCGTTTGAGGGCTGCGTCGGTGCCCTCAATGATATGCTTGCGCGACAGGCCTAGATCATTGGGACCGGATTTGTAGGGGTTTCCGGGCCCTTGGGCGACGCCGCCCCAAAAAATTTTCGTCGATACGACCAGATCGCTGCGGTGCCATCCTGCCTTTTTGAAAACCTGGCCCATGATGGTTTCGGCCATGCCGCCGGCGTAGGCTTCGGCGTTGTCGAAAAAGTTCACGCCTTCGTCGTAGGCGGCTTTCATGCAATCGTAGGCCTTGGTCACATCCAATTGGTCCTGGAAAGTCACCCAGGCGCCAAAAGAAAGGGCGCTGACCTTAAGGCCGGATTTGCCCAAAAATCGGTATTCCATGTCCACTCCAAGGTTGAGAACGGCTGAAACGGCTCTGAGGCCGCCGGTACAATCTACAGCAAATGAAGGCCCTGCGACAGTTGCAAATGTTCGCAATTCCGACACTTGGGGTAGTGATTGGGCCCGCTTACCGGTCCAGTGCCCCGGGACACTATATACATGAAGCCACTTTTTTGGGCCCGGCTCTTTTCTTTCCCCCGGCGTCTCCGTAGGTTCAGAGATACCCCGCCGATGTGTTCGGGGCAATTGGGCCCCACCCCTGGGAGGAAACCATGGAATCTATTCTCAAATATCTGACGGAGCGCAGGGCGGCCATTGTGTTGCCAATGGTGCTGCTGGCGGCAGGCCTCTTCCCGCATACGGTCCTGGCGGATGGTGAAATGGGCCTCGATACCCGCGGACGTGGCGGAGGGCGCGAAGGTGATCCTCTGGACGGCAACGAACCCGATGGCGATCCCACCGGTGGCGATGATATTCACGACACCGCCGGGAAATTTGGTTTCGGCGACGGCCTTATCAGCCAAATCATGCGCTCGACGAACGTGCTGCTCGTGCCGCAGTTCAACGGGTCAGTCCTCACATTCAAGGTCATCCATTTGTCGAAGACCATTGAGGTTGTGGAGGGCCGATATGCGCAGTGACAAACGCGCTCATGGAGCTGTCGGCCGTTTGGCCGACAGCTCGTTGAGTGATCAACCCCTGGACCGCAAGGCCTGGGACAAAGCCTGGAGGGCCTTCCTCGCCGAAGACTACGTGAGCTCGCTCAAGCTCACCCGCAGCTGCCTGGACAAGGTGGACAGTGGGGAACCCGCACCGGTCGCCCTGGTGCCTGATCCCGACAATCCGACGGTGAAGGAAGGTGTTGTCCTGTGCGCCCGCAATCTTTTCCATCTGGAAAGATTCCAGGACTTCGAAGTGCTTCACGCGTCGGCCGGCCGCTGGGGAATGATTCCCGATGAAATGCCGGAGTTGGAAGTGGTCGAGTTGGCCTTTGCCCACAAACGTGGTGAATACTTGCAGGTCGTCGAACGTACAACAGCATTCATTGACAAGCACCGTCATGCCTTGCCGCCGGTGATCGCCGACTATCTGTTTCTGCGAGGGCAGGCCTGGTCCGTTTTGGGAGATCCGGAAAACGCGCGCGAGGATGTGGAGGCTGCCTATTCGGTTTTCCGTGTCTTGAACCGGCAACTCGATGGCGCCCGCACCGCCAATCTGCTCGGGGTGATCGCCTTTCGCGGCGCTGACTACCGCGAAGCGGTGCAGTGGTTCCGCCGGGCACACACCCTGCATTCCCATTTGGGGATGATCAAAAACATGGGGGGCAACCGCCTGAATATCGGCATTGCCCACTACAAACAGGGCGCCTTCAGCCGTTCGTTTGGCGAACTGCAGGCGGCCGCTCGCCTGCTCGAAGAAGTGAATGCGCAGCAGAGCCTGTGCCGCGTGGGCATCGCCACGGGCAATACCATGCGCCTGATGCGCGATTTTATCGGGGCTCGCGAAAGCCTGATGGCGGCCTATGAATCCGCCAATAACCTGATGCTCACCCGCGAGGAGGCCCTGGCTCTCGAATTTCTGGGTGATGTGCATCGGGATGAAGGCCAGATCGACAAAGCCCGGCGTTTTTATAGCCGGGCCTTGGCCATTGGCGACAGCATCGCCCCCAGTGGGGAC
>JADGEP010000154.1 GCA_016744275.1 Candidatus Krumholzibacteriia bacterium
CCGCAGGCCTTGCCCGGAGCCTTGAACAATCTGGCTTACCTGCTGCCCAATAAGGGCGAATTTGCGGAGGCCGAAACTTTCTACCGCGAAGCCATCGAACGCAACGAAAGCTTCTATGGCGAAGCTCACCCCAGCACCCTCATGCTCCGCAATAATCTGGCGGCGGTTTTACGGGAACAGGGGAAGATGACAGAGACTCGAGATGAATTGGCGACAATCATTGCCCAGCAGGAGCATCTGACCGGAGCCGAGCATTGGCGCACGGGAGTGGCCCACCGCTCGTTGGGCTATTTCCTGTTTTTGATGCGGGATTATGGCGCGGCCGGTGAGGAGTTGAGGGCAGCCTATGACAACTTTAGCAGTGGACTCGGCCCTGATCATTTGTGGACTGCAGCAGCCGGCGCACAATTGGCCACGGTTCTGCATTTGAATGGTGAGCAACGGGCGGCCGACAAACTGTTGCAAGAGGTCAGCCCTGTACTACACAGCGAGGCGGCTCGGTCAGACCGCTCGGTGCAACGCACTTTGCGTCTCATGGAAGAAAACATGCCCGCCGAAGGTGAGGCGTGGTGGCAGCAATTGTCCGGCGTTGTGTCCGCATCAGACTCATCAGACTAGGGGCGGATGGGTCAGCCGGTGAGCATTTGGTGCAGTAAGGTGCGGGCCTTGGCCCAATGGCGGCGCACGGTGCGTTCGCCGATGCTGAGTGCGCCGGCGGTTTCGGCTTCGGTGAGGCCCGTGAAGTAGCGGCATTCGACGACCCGAGCCAGCAGGGGATCATATTCTTCGAGGCGGTCCAGGGCTTGATCCAGGGCGAGCAATTCTTCTGCCTGATTCTCTGTTTCGAAAATTTCCTCATTGAAGGTCAAAGGCGCGCAATCGCCGCCCCGTTTGGCGGCCTGCCGCCGGCGGACCGCATCAATCACCACGTTCCGCATGACCACGCTGCAAACCCTCAAAAACTGATTCCGATTGCGGATGTCCTGGTCCTGTCCCGCATTGAGTTTCAAATAGGCTTCGTGCACCAAAATGTTGGTATTGAGAATGGAATCGCGGCCATGGCCCAGTTGGCGACGGGCCATGTGCTTCATTTCGTCATAAACCAGCGGAATCAGCTTGTCGAACGCATCAGATTTGCCGTCGCCTGCGTCGTTCAACAGCATTGTGATGGCCGAAGTCTTGTCCATATCGCAATTGCCTTAATTGAATGACGCTGTGATCCATCCCTGGCGGCTGTTCTGTGTCTCAATAAAGTATACAGGCTGGCCAGGTGGTGACAAGGGACGTCGCCGGACTTTTTGTCGCGCATTTAGCCAAGAGGGTAGCGAGCCTTGATGCGGTGAGGGGTGCAAGTAAGCAGACCAGGATTCCAACAACGGAAGTGACGAAACAGGCAAACTTGAAAACACCGGACGAGTGAGCAGGCCGCAGAAGGTCTCAACATGTGGACCGGTACATGGTATATTTCCATGATGGCTCCCTAGATTCGGGGATATATGAGTCGAACGAGCACGGAAAAACAGAGTTGCTTCGGTTGATACGGCAAACCACACGGGCAAAATCAGGATGGTAGGATAGTGAAATTCGTTGACCTGTCTGCTAGCAATCTGGAAGAGGAGCACATCTGTTGTGCAATTAGTGATAAGAAGTGTCGTGAAGGTTATGAAAAGAAAAAGGATTGGTTGAGGTCCGAGTTTAAAAATGGATACACTTTTCGAAAAATGGACGTTCGCGGGAAGGTCTTCATCGAATATGTCCCGATCGAGAGCTCCTGGCTTCCTTTAAAGGGCAGCAACTTCATGGTCATCAATTGTTTTTGGGTTTCCGGGCAATTTAAAGGCAAGGGAAGCGGCAAGGCTCTTTTGCAGGAGTGCCTGAATGATGCGAAACACATGGATGGAGTCGTTGCCATTTCAAGTGACAAGAAGCGACCCTTTATGAGTGACCCGAAGTTCTTAAAAGCTCATGGCTTTGAGATTATTGATGAGGCGCCGCCCTATTTTAAACTCTGGGGACTGAGAACAAACTCATCTGCGACATACCCTGGCATCCTGGATAGCGCCAAGGCAGGGCGGTGTCCTGATGAGAAAGGAATCACCGCGTACTACTCGGATACTTGTCCTTTCACGGACTATTATATAAACAACGCGTTGCGGCAGTACGCTCAGAAAAAGAAGATCCCCCTGCGGGTTATTCATTTGAAAACAAAAAAAGACGGGCGAAAGATGCCTATTCCTTGGGTCATAAACAGTGTCTTTTACCAAGGCGAATTGGTGACCCTGGAATTGAAGGCTGAAAGGCACTTAGAAAAGCTGATCAAATAGCGCAAGGTTGGGCCTATCGCTCCAAACAGCTTCCGAATCGGTGGTTGGGCACGGTCAGAAGTGTGGAATATGGATGGATTTTCTTTAATTTGTCTTGGGGTGTCCAAAATCAGCTGGCACATGCGTCATTAGGGTGTCGTTGAATTGATCGATAAATTGCCACGAAGGAGAAATCATGTCCAAATATCTTTGCCTGCAGCGCAATCTGCCCGGAGAAGATGGTGTCAAGCCGTCGCCAGCACAGATGCAGGAAATGTACGCGAAATTCGGCGCCTGGCAGGAAAAGTTCAAGGAAAACCTGGTTGATATGGGCGGGAAGCTGGGAGAGGGCAGAGTTGTCGGCGCAGGTTTGGCAGCCGACGGGCCGTTCATTGAAGTCAAAGAGCTCGTAGGTGGGTACATGATTGTCTCGGCCGACAACCTGGACCAGGCTATTGAGGTGGCCAGCACGTGTCCAGGGCTCGTGAGTCCTGGATCCGGCGTCGAGGTTGTCGAAATCCACAGTTCTTGAGCGCGCACCATCTGGTTGAGCACTTCTTCCGGCACGAGTACGGGAGGTTAGTCGCCATGCTCTCGCGCCGGGTAGGAGTGCAATATGTCGAAACGGTTGAAGATTCCGTGCAGTCGGCTTTGATGACCGCCCTTGAAACCTGGAATGTGGCGGGACTGCCCGACAACCCCTCTGCCTGGGTTTTTCGTGTGGCTCACAACGATCTCGTGGGGAAGCTGCGTCAGGGAAACCAACGCCGGCGCCTACTGGATAGAAGTCGTGCTGAGGGCCTTGCCGAAGTGGGCCGGGAGCTGGAACCGTATCTGGCTGGTGAGGTGCAAGATGACCTGCTCAGGAT
This sequence comes from Candidatus Krumholzibacteriia bacterium, assembly GCA_016744275.1. Lineage (GTDB taxonomy): Bacteria > Krumholzibacteriota > Krumholzibacteriia > LZORAL124-64-63 > LZORAL124-64-63 > JAGRNP01. The sequence goes on from JADGEP010000154.1 coordinate 3,173, forward strand.
GCTTTTCGTTTGTTGTGACGACGCCATAGCAGTCGAATCTCAACTCGTATTGGCACTCAAAACGCTTTGTGGTTTTAGTGTCCGCGAGATCGCACTCCGGTTGTTTACCAGCGAAGCAAACGTTTATAAAAGACTCGATCGGGCGCGCCGGCGTTTGCGAGAAATTCAGCCACGCACGGACGCGCTGACCAGTAAGCAATATTCCATGCGGTTGCCGGATGTGCACAATATCCTGTACCAACTGTTTACCGAAGGTTACCTCGCGTCTCACACCGAAGAAGCGATTCGTAACGAGTTGTGCGCCGAAGCGATCCGTTTGGCTACCGTATTGGTGGAGCACCCAATCGGGCGCACGCCTGAGTCGTGTGCGCTGCTCGCGTTGATGCATCTGCATTCGGCCCGAATGACTGCGCGCCAGGACGTTTTCGGAGGTTTGCTCCTTCTCGAGGAGCAAGACCGGGGAGTGTGGGACCAGCAGGCGATCCAGGCTGGATTGAGTTGGCTCGCCGAATCCGCAGAAGGCGAGATCTTTTCCCGGTTCCACGCCGAGGCGGGCATTGCGGCAGAGCATTGCCTGGCCCCTTCGTTCGGTGAGACTCGTTGGGATAAAGTGGTGGAATACTACTTGTTGCTGGAACAGGCCACACCCTCTGCTCTCCACCGTCTGAACCGTGCGGTTGCGACCGCGGAATGGCAGGGGCCCGCTGCGGGTCTTGCTGTCCTGGACGGCTGTGAGCCGCCAGCCTGGCTGGCTGGATCTTACATGTGGGGCACGGTGCTGGCCGACCTGCATTGGCGATGTGGCCATTTCACCAAAGCCAGACGGTTTCGGTCCCTGGCCTTGGCTGCGGCCCCATCTCCGGCGGTGAGAGATCTTCTGAATCGTCGGTTTCAGATCAGTGGTCCTTGAATGCCAATTTCCGATATTTCAAATGGCCAACGATAACCCCGTTTATGGCCACCAATCCCGTCAATCCACAATCCCATACTTCGCTTTCATCGCCGTAACGCGCACCAAGAGAAAGTCGGCCTTCATCCAGTAAATGTCGGCGGCAATGGTGAGGCCGCCGTTGAGGTTGAGATCGTTGATCGGACTAGCGACCGGTTGGGCTTCGCTCCAGCCGCCGGCCTCGTCCAGATGGGCGAGGAAGAGTACGGAGTGTGCTTGGCCATCAAGGTGGTCATTGATCCGCAATATCACGTCGCTCCCATCAGGGGAAAACACCGGATACATGTCATCTTAATATTTGGTGGTGGCAAAGCCGGGGGCGAATATCTCGGCTTCGAATCCGGCTGGTGGTTCGCAGAGATTTTCGAGTTCCTGAGCGTTCACACTCGGCAGTGTTGTCAGACATACCAAAGGCAGGATTGTGAGCGCTCGCAATCCCACTCTCCGAGGCGTTCGAGCCTGCCAACTAAAGTCGACTTATTGAGTCGTGATTTTGTGCTATGATGGGGCCTCGGGATAGTCCGAAAGACAGCCGGAAGCCGAGTTTTCAAATTCCGACTACAACATCTGCGTTAGGGGTCGCCATGAAACCAATGAAGCCAATGATCATCGTAAGCCTTGCCGTTATATCGCTGTTGGGTGCCCAGTCCGCCCTGGCCGTCCTGGTGATCAACGAGATCGACTATGACCAGCCGGGCTCGGATACTGCCGAGTTCGTGGAGGTCTACAACACGGGACCAGACGCCGTAGACCTCTTCGAGTACCGTCTCGAATTCTGGAACGGGTCCACCAATACCCTCTACAACGCGTTCTCGCTGCTCGGGACGCTGGCCCCGGGAGACTTCCATGTGGTGTGTGGTTCGGCGACGTTTGTTCCCAACTGCGACCAGGATGTTTCGCCCGACTCGGACCTGATCCAGAACGGCGCACCAGATGCGGTGGTACTGACACGACTCACCGTCATCATCGACGCGGTGAGCTACGAGGGTGACGTGCCTGGCTACGTTGAAGGCAGTGGCGCCGGCGCCGATACGGCCAATCTCTTCGAGAGTATCAACCGCTATCCCGACGGAGTGGACACGGATGACAACTCAGCTGATTTTTACCTGCGCTGCGCCACGCCGGGCGAACCGAATGCGCCCGATGGCATCCCTTGCGAAGATCCCGTCGCGGTGGAAGAGCAGACCTGGGGAGACATCAAGGCGTTGTACCGGTAGTTTGCCGCCATTGAAACCGGGCGTGTCGATATGGTTAGCGGCCATTGGGATGCTGACCCGTTAGCACACTGGTTGATGATTAGAACGCCGTTGCTCTTTGAGTAGCGGCGTTTTTAGTATTGGTGCGGGAATGAGAAGTGTGCTTACCCACCAACCTTCTCCTTTGATCTGAACCCACCGGATGCGCTATCTTATCCCAGACGATAGACGCTTCACTACCCATGCGGGCATTGTGTTGCCCGCTCTCCCTCAATGAGGGCAGCCGATCCGCAGCAAACCGCGGCTGTATCTGCCCGATAAAGGAATATCATGTTTCGTACAACTCGGGCCGCGCTGGTGGTCCTCCTGATTGGAATCGGAGCGATGACGGCCTGTAACGGCGAAGAGAACGCCGCGAACGACGCGAACGACACCGACTCGCAGGCAACAACTGAGGTTCAGAGCCAGGCCCAGGCCCAGTCCGCGACCTCCACACCGCCTGCGGCGGCTCCGACCCAGGAGCCCCAGGAATTGGCCGGGGCCCATATCCTGATCATGTATCAGGGCAGCCAGCGGGCACCGGCGACGATCACGCGCACGAAAGAAGAGGCCCTGGCACTGGCGAAGGAAATCGCGAGCAAGGCCAAGGGCGGGGCTGACTTCGCAGCTCTGGCACGGGAATACAGCGAAGGCCCCAGTGCCCCACAGGGCGGTGATTTGGGCATCTGGGTGCAGGGACGCATGGTGCCGGCGTTCGATACCGCCATTCTGGGCATGGACATCGGCGGCGTGAGCGACCCGGTGGAGACGGACTTCGGATACCACGTGATCACCCGTAAGAAAGTGGATAAAGTTTCGGCGCGTCACATTCTGGTCATGCACAATGATTCCATGCGCAAGCCGCCGGAGATCACGCGGACCAAGGAAGAGGCGTTGGCGCGTATTGAGGAAGTGAAGCAGAAGCTGAATTCCGGGCAGGGTTTCGAGGCATTGGCGAATGAATACAGCGACGGCCCTTCCGGCCCCAAAGGCGGCGATCTTGGTTCCTTCGAACGCGGGCGGATGCACCCGGACTTCGAGGCGGCGGCATTTGGCTTGGAAGTGGGCGGGGTCAGCGATGCGGTGGAGACGCCCTTTGGCTATCACCTGATCCAGCGCTACCGGTAGGCGCGAACCGGGCGGTTGGGGTTGGGCATATCTGCTGACTGTGGCAGTCCGAGGACGTTTCATTTGGGGAACTCTGAGCATTCAGAGTTCCCTTTCTTGTTTCACCCGGGGACTCGAGTTTTCGGACTGAGAAACCCGCGACTAATCACTCACCAAACTGACGCAATCGAATGGAATCACATTGTCCGGGACAAAGAAAATAGTCTCTTTTAACCCCGACCAAAAACACACTTCAAATAAGCGCCTTCAGGAAACCCAATAGGGTGATCCACAGCGTGGGTCGTTCTTTCAATGACCTGCAGTGGACGTCCTGCCTTGGCTGCAGTCCTGGCAACCGTCTCGAAAAATGATTCCGCAGGCACTCGCGACGAGCAAGATGCCGCGACCAGTACGCCGCCTTTTTTCAGGACACCCAATCCCAGACTGACCAGACGCTCATACGCATTCAAAGCACCGGAAACATCCACCTGTTTTTTCGCAAATGACGGCGGATCAAGAATCACCACTTCATATTTTTTGCCCTCTTCGGCAAGCTTGTGCAGCGCGTCAAAAGCATCATCACAAATCAGGTGGTGGGGCGTTGCTGCGATCTGGGGCTGATGCGCATTCAGTTGAAAATTGTTCAAGGCCGCGTCGAGTGCCGGCCGGCTCAGATCAAGGCTGGTGACGGATTTTGCGCCAGCGTTTGCGGCATAGAGAGAAAACCCACCGGTGTAGGAAAAAACGTTCAACACATCTTTCCCCGGGGAGAGTTTGCCCACCCGGGCCCGGTTGTCCCGTTGGTCCAGAAAGAAACCTGTTTTCTGGCCAATGATGGGCTCGGCCTCAAACTTCAACCCGTTTTCCAGAAAGATCACCGGGCCGCTCAGGTCCGGTCCGTATATCACGCCCGCCTTTTTGAGTTTTGCGGGGCAGGATGGCGCCGCGGCCACGGTTCGGTTGAGGCGCAGAACGATGCGCTGCGGTTGCACCAGGTCCTGGAATACGGCGACCAGTTGATCGAGGTGCGGCAGCCAGGCGACTGTGTCCAATTTGAAGACCAAAGTGTCTTCGTATCTGTCGACAACTAATCCTGGAAAGCCGTCATTTTCCCCACTGACCAAACGGTATCCCGTCGTCTCCGGGTCATTGATCAGGTCTGCTCTGATCTGAAAAATGCTCTCCAGCTTTTCCTCAATCCAGGCGCGATCAAGGGTCGCGGGTTTTCCGCGGTGGAGAACACGGATCTTGATAGGCGACTCCGGGTCAAAGAGGCCGATCCCGACAAATTTTCGTTTCTGATCGTAGAGAATGGCCAAGTCGCCCGGCTGAGCGGTTTTGTTCTGCTTCAGGAGGCCTTTGTCGAAAATCCAGGGGTGGCCCTTTTTGACGGCTCTGACCACAGGCGGGGCCAGTTGCACGGATATGTTTTCAGTGGAAAAGAAGCTCATCCCTGCAGAATAACGGGTTCGGGCCGTGGGCGCAATTGCCAGGCGAACCCCGCCAACAGGGCCACCCTCGGAGCGAGCTATTCTCCTTGCCGGGCGCCCCGCAGTTCGGCCAGATCTTCCGCGCAATCCTTGGCCTTGTCGTGGTCGGTCCCGTGCTTTTTAGCCAACGCGGAGTGGGCCGAACTCAATAGAGGTTCGGCCTCGTCATTGCGCGACAGTTTGCCCAGACATACGCCCAGGTCCCATTCGCTCTGGATGCGCAGATCGTTGTCTGCGGCATAGGCCTCTACGCGGATTTCATAAGAACGGCGAAACCACGGCTCGGCATCCCGGTAGTTTTCTTGGTCGGCGATCAAGCGCCCCATCAACTCCGCCGCGCGGGCCATATCTGGATGATCCTCACGCAAGGCGGTTTTGCGGATCGCCAGTGACCGCTTCGCCGCCGCCAACGCCTCCTCATAGTGGCCGGCTTTGCGGTACGAGCGGGCCATGTTGTAGACAGCCGCGCCCACATTGGGATGCTCTGCCCCAAAGGCGATTTCGTAAATCGCAATCGCCTTTTGAATGGTCGCCACGGCTTTGTCGTGGTCCCCTTGCACCATATACATGGCGCCCAAATTCTGAATGGCATGTCCCGTGTAGGGCGCTTCTGCACCCATGGTGGAACTCAAGGTGGCCACTGCCGCCAAGTGCAGGGTTTCTGCC
>JADGEP010000155.1 GCA_016744275.1 Candidatus Krumholzibacteriia bacterium
CTCTTTATCCATGACAAATTGCAGCACTCTCGAATAATCCGGATACTGCGAGATCGCGCTGCTCAAGGGCCCGGCCGAAACATTCAGAATTCGGGTCGACAGTGGCAGACGATCCTTTTCGAGATCGGCATGACGGTAGCCCCGCGAAATCGTCATCCGATCCAATAGCATGACCTCAGGCACCGCATCCAACTGCAGGTCGCGGTGCAGGAAGACATCATGCACCACAAGTTCTGAAGGCGTCGCCAAATCATTCATGGACGCCATATAGCGATCATCACCGCGATCACTGGTGCGGAATGTTTCGTGAGCATGGGACAGCTTGTCAGCAAAAACGTAGGTCAGAGTGCCTTGATTGCCGAACGGCCCGGCCGCCAATTCGTATCGGGTGCCGTAGCTGCGTTCAACCGGAATGATTTCGCGGTGAGTACCATTGCAAAAAGGCAATAACAAGGGCAGGTCCGCAGGCAGATCCGGATCCGGCAAAATGGGCTTGGTTTTGATGCTGATGATTTCACCGGCATCGTCATACGCCGCGACCCGGTGAATGGGCCAATCGCGCTGTTGCGATCGTTTGAAATCGACCAGGCCAGCGAGCCGCACACAATCGACAATATTCGCCTCGGCGCCCGGCACGTAGATCATGGTCTTGAAGTTGACCCGGGCTTGGGCTCCCCAGAGAGCCAAATTGCCGAGAAAGGTGGCTCTGCGGGTTCCTTCCTGCCGCTTGGTCACATCTTCAACCTGCAAGCCCGAAACCATGGCTTCAAAAAACTCACGATCGCCAGCGCAGGCTGCGACGACCTGGTCAAAATTCGCGATCGCTTCCCGCGCCCGCCCGACCACATCCGGAGCTGCCCCAAGGTCCTCACAGGCCTCACAAATTTTTTCAACCTGCAGAGCGGTCGGAAGATCGCCAACATTGGAAAGGATATCTTCAGCCTTGATCACCCGAGTCACGCGCCAGACCAGATTACGGTCGATGTTCAGCGCGCGGGCCGTTTCACGACCCTTGGTGGGATCGAGCCGGGCTGATTCCAAGAGCAGAGCCAAAGACGCGCGGACTTGTTGCATGACGTCCAGAACGGCTTCGGGACTGCCCAAATGCTGAGCTTTATCGGGATTTGTCGCCGTGCGATCGAACAATGGGGTCGGCCTTTCTATTATGGGACCGGCAAATTGCCCTCCTCCAGACAGTAACATAAGCACGGGCCTCATGAAATCAACAGTCCAATAGTCCCCGCTGGCGCCATTATTGTGCCATAATGACACTTGACAGTCAACAATATCCCTGATAGGGTCCTCTATGACGTTTGAGGTCGTTGCTGTCGTCCGCAGGGGGATTGCGCGACGACAGCTGTCGGCCACAGGGCAGACAGCTTCCATTGACGTCCGGACACACGATCGAGCTGTGCGGATGGACAGCTCGCGCTACCACCATTTTTTGCCTTTGGAGGGCTCCGATGAGAAATTTTCTATTGATCGCACTCGCACTGATTCTGGTGGCCACTCCGGCCATCGCCAAGGACAAGGTGGCTGCCAAAGCCGGCACCCTGGCAGCCCTGGATTGCTCCGGCGCCATTCCCATCGACTGCAATTCGTCCGTATCCGGTTCGAATATCGGCTTGCCCAACAACGTGACTGCCTATTCCTGCGTGGGTTGGAATGAAGCAGCTGGTGAAGCCATCTACGAACTGGTGCTCGATGGCGAGTACGTTGTCGAAGCCGGCCTTTCGGGCCTCGCGGCTGACCTGGATATCTTCTTCCTTGACGGCTGCGACGAGAATGCCTGCCTGGCCTACGGCAATACTCTATTCACCACCACCGTTGGTGCCGGCACCTACTACATCGTCATCGACGGCTTCAACGACGCCGAAGATTTCTTCGCCTTGACCGTCAGTTGCAATGCCGTTGCCCCCCCGGCGCCCCTGTTGGCCGGCGGCGAAACTTGCGCGGATGCTGTCGACATTCAAGACGGTAGCCTGGCCACCTTCAGTGTCGATTTGCCGAACTACACAGACGACTACGACAGCGACTGCTTCTCCTGGAACCTGCCCGGCGGCGACGCGGTCTTCAAGGCTGACCTCACGGCTGGCGAAACCTTCACCGTGACGATGGACGGCCCCTGCGACATGGCCATGTACATCTTTGGCGATTGCACCTTGGAAGAGGCCTTGGCCTGTTCCGACAATTGTTGCTCCGGCGCGCAGGAAGCCATCACCTTCACGCCGGCCTATACCGGCACCTACTACCTGGTTCTGGATACGTTCCAGGCGGCCGGATGTGACGTGATCGTGAATATCGACGCTCCGGTTTCGGTCCAGGAAGCCAACTGGGGTGACATCAAGGCGATGTTCCGTTAGGCGATCAGTCGCATTGACTGATCAATATCCATTGCTCTGACCGGTTGCGGCTTTTCCGCTACCGGTTTGATAGTCAACGGTTATGCCAGTAGAACATGGAGTCCTGCTGGCTCACCAATTCGGAGGTAACAACGTGCGGACTTTGTTCACGCTGATTCTGATATGTCTAGCGACCACAGCCATGGCTGGTAACCGGGTTGAGATGACAACCGTCACCCCTCTCGACCCCTCCAACATCAAGCAGTTGGACAGCTCACTCATCATCGAAAGCGATTTTGTGCTGGGCAATACCAACCCGCCAATCAACAAGGTGGTCGACTGGGCCTACGGCAACGAGAGTTACACCTCTTATGCTCCCATGGATCAGGCTGACGTTTGTTTCGAAGGCTTTGCGCCTTTGAATGTCACCTCTTATATGGCGTTTGGGCCCGAAGATGTTCCGGCCACGTTTGCCGTTGAAGGCGCGTTGCGAGTCGCGGTTGACGACGGCACCGGTTGCCTGAAACCCGGCGACCGCTTGGTCTCCACCCCCACCTATCTGGTCACCATTGATGAACCCGGCGACTGGCAAATTGTCCTGCCCTTCGACGAGGCCGACCTCATCTGCGTGCCGAGCAATACTTCCTGGTTCGCCGAATTCAAACTGCCCGAATCGTTCCCCGACGGCATGTTTCCTGACATCTTGGTCGACGACATGCCCCAGGCTTGCGCCAGCTGGTACGAATTTTTCTTGCTGGGTTGGGAAGATCTGGCTGTTGACTACAGCTGGCCCGGCAGCGCGGTGGTTCACATCGAAGCTGCTTGCTGCGAAAACAGCGTGGCCACGGAAATTCAAAGTCTGGGCAGCTTGAAATGCATTTATCGTTGATCTGATTGCGCCTCTGCCGGCAACATTGATCCCCTTCCAGAGGGGTTCCTGTTGCCGGCATTTTCTATCTCTGTAGTCGCCCCATTCGCCTGCGACTATTCTGATCAGACTGCCTTGGAAGCAGCTATGGGCAACCAAACCCGGAAGGTTGCCCCTTCACCCACTTCACTGGTCACTCTGATGCCCCCGCCCTTTTTTTGCGCGATGTTCAAGGCCGCCAGCAATCCCAATCCAGTTTTGACCCGTTTCCCTGATTGGGAAAATGATGGTTCAAACAAATTCGCCAAAGTTTCTTCATCCATGCCCACGCCTGTGTCCTGAATCTCAATCTGCACGTTTTCTCCCACAAATTCTGTCGTCACTGTCACGGTGCCCAATTCGCTGATGGCTTCACCCGCATTGCTCAGCAGCGTCATGAACACCTGGCTCAGGTCGCGCGGATCCGAAACCAGGGACGGCAATTCGCCCCAATGCCGGACCACTTCCACCCTGCCGCGGTATTCGTGTTCCAGCAGAGTTAGCGTTTGCTCCAGAACTTCATTGACATCGATACTTTCGAGCGTTCCTCCATCGAGGTTCGTGAACCCCTCGAGACTGCGGGTTATCTGGCCGATGCGATCTGTTGCCGTGCGGGTCAGGTCGTGGTTGCGTTCGAGAATATCCAGGGCCTGGGAGAACTTCGGCTGCTCCAACAATTCCGGATGGTCAGCAACCGATTTTCGGATCCTATCCACACAGCGGTATGAGATATCACTCGTGCCTGTGATCGCGCCCAGAGGTGTGTTGAATTCGTGCAACAGCCCCGAGACCAGCGAACCAAGGACGGCCATTTTTTCCGATTGGATCAATTGCGCCTGGGCGGTGTGCAATTCCTCCAGCAACGTATGCAGTTGTTCATTTTTCTGACGCAACTCGACATTTTTCAGCCGCGATATCTCGGCCTCCCGTTCGGCCTGTTCCATTTCAAAGCCAACCTGCAAGTTCACCAGACGCAAATTGGCCTGGTCCCCGGCCACAGCCTCTTTCGTTCGTTCATACGCCTTGTAATGCTCCAGTGCGGCGGCCGGATCACCCATCAGGGAACGGATCTCTGAGAGAACCAGATGAGACTGAAAAATCCGCGGCCGAGCTTTGATCTGTTCGGCGATCTCCAAGGCCCGGGATGCGTATTCCATCGCCGGACCAAGCTCTCCTTCGGTCAGCAAAAGTTTGCCCAAATTGATCAGGCTTGTACTCACGGCCTGCTTGTTGCCGAACTCTTCGCGCAATCGCAAAGCGCGAAGGTGGTGAATCCTGGCCTGATCGAAATCGCCCATTTCGTGCAGCGTGACTCCCAGGTCATTCAGTGCCCGTGACTCGCCAAAATCGGTTTCAGCGCCGCGGTAGAGCTCAAGCGCACGTCCGTGAACTTCCAACGCCTGCTCAAATTCACACCGCGCCTGATGCACCAAACCCAACCCCGACAACGCCCGTGCCCGACCGATGTCATCCTCCAGTTCTTCAAATACATCCATGGCTTCGCCGTGGTATTGCAACGCCCGCCGGTAGTCTCCCATTTCGTGATAGGCTCCACCAATGCCATGCAACAGCCAGCCTTCGTTTTTCTTTTCCCCGGTCCCGCGGTGGGCCTTGAGCGCGGCAAAGAAACTGGAGAGGGCCTTTTCGTAATCACCCACACTCAAGTGCACCCCAGCCAAGGCCCCCATCACCAAGCCACGCCCATTTTCATCTTCCAGAGCATCCATCAGGCGCTGGGCTTCCAGCAGGGTGGCCATGGCGGTTTCATGGTCCGACCGCAGGTATTCGCCAAACCCCAGGTGGTAGAGGCTGAAGCCGATGCCCTTTTCGTATTCCAGGCGGCGGGACATTTCAAGCGCTTCGCGACTGGCTTCCGTGGCGCGCGGCAGATCGGCCATGAAGACAGTGCGCGCCAAGGCGATCAAAAGGTCCGCCCGCTCCGGGCTGTCGCTCGCGGGCAATGCAGCCAGGTCGGCTTCGATTTCCTTGGTAGTGGGGTCCAAGATGAGGCCTATCATTGAAGAAGAATTGCGAGATGAGACATGCTCGGTCCGAGCGGCAATAAGATAGGAAAAAACCACCCCGGAGCCATCCCCGAGGTGGTTATCAGACACTGGTCAGGCTATTGCGTGTAGAAGATTTGCAGCCGCCAGCTATTCAAGACCCCGGCCACCTCCCGGGAATGGTCCTGAGCCGTGAGAGTCCAGTTGCCCCCCGCGGCATCACCATCAAAGCCATTGAGATCATCCTTTGGGGTGAAGTCGTCGGGATACCACCCCTGCATCCGGCCCTCTGGTTCTCCGCCTTCACCGATAAACAGGACCCGCAACTGGGTGCCATCGGGAGCGGTGAGCTTGACGATCAAGTCACTGGTCGAGGCGTGGGTGATGTCCATGTAGACCCGGACGCTGTCAACAACCCCGACCACTGGCATGTTGATGACATCTGTCACCGGAGACCCCGAGCCGCTGAGCGTCGCGTCGGGAATCGCCAGGTTTGCGTTGGACGTCTCCAGGCGGTCCAGCAGGACCACGCTGCCACCGGTAAAGACCAACGGAATTTCGTGGCGCGACTGGAATTCGATCTCGCTTTGCTCCAGGTAGCCCGGAGCTGTTACGGGAATCGAACGGTCCCAACTCAAAGTAATTTTGCCAGCTCCGGGATTGAGAGCGGCCAGTTCCGCAGCAGTGAAAGTGTAGCTCCCGGTGTTGTCCACCGTCAGCGAAACACTGTTGCCCACATCAGGGCTGAAGCGAATGTAGACTTCACCACCGAGAGAGCTTCCGTCCCAGGTCAGGCTGAAACCACCAAGATCAAGTTCCTCGTCATCGGCGAGATTGCTGATCAGCACGCTCTCTTCCAAAGCTGTAACTGACAAAGTCAACGGCGTCACTTCAAGGCTGCCTTCGACCACCAAGTCGTAGGCATCGCCCAAAGTCAGGAAAGTCGGCGTGTCATCGTTGGAGTAGTAGTACGACCCCATGTGGGAATTGAGGGTCCAGGCCCCATAGGAAACCACGCCCGCATCGAGATAGCTGGGAATATCCTTGGAAGGGGCGTTGGCATCGAATTCTGCTTCCAGGTAATCATACCCGCTGAACTCAGTGCCGGCAGGATCGCCAGAGTAGACCCGCCCCATTTCAAATTCCAGGTAGACAGCCGCAGGAGCCTCGGGCTCGGGCGCCGTCACGATAAAGTCCGAAAGGTGACCAACATCGGCCGTCACCGTATTGTTCACCTCATCGACAACCCCACCCAGGCTGGTCCAGTTCGTTCCGTCGAAAGTGAAGAGTTCCAGGGCGTCTTCGGGCATGAACATCGGGATATCTGCTTCGATGTAAAACAGCTTCAGCGTTGCATCCTGACCAAAGCTGGTGCCGCTCGGTTCGATGCTGTAGCACACCGACACAGCCACCTGGCCGGCGGGCAATGCCGGAGGGGTTAGATTCGGCCCGGCCACAAAGTCCACATCGGCCCCCAGGGCCCCGGCGGGAACCACCAATTCCATCTTGCTGGGCACCGTCAGAGTGCCGCCCGTGGCTCCAATCGTTTCGGTGACCTTGGGATCAGGCGTTGGCGGGGTGATAGGATCATCGTCGTCACTGCACCCGGCACACACCGCCAAGGCAAATAGCGCCAGCAACACCAATCCGTATTTACTCCGGAAACTCATGAGACCCTCCCAGGATGTTGAAAATGAAAACAGGGTCAATTCCTACCGGTTCACGATGAAATTGATTTTCTATTTTCACTTTAACACAGAGCCTGGTCATGATGACAGGACGTTTTCCCCAAAAAACAACGCCCACCCTCAAGGGGTCGGCGTTGTTTCGGCGCCATCGCCGTCATTTCAGAGGGGAACCCGGACAGCCAGCGGCCTTTCCAAGCCATCACTTTTGCCCTCTCTGGCACCCCCCGCACCCATTTGGCGACCGCATTTCCGCTTTTGGCGCTGGCAGGTCCCCACCCTTGCCCCACTGCACCTGTCCGACCGGCCACTCCGTCAGGCCTTCACGGCCCGGCGTGCTGACCATCACCGCTTCGGTCAACAGGTCCAGCTTACGCACCGTGCTGCGCCCATCGGGAGTGGTCACATCACAGCCCACTTTTGGCAGGCTGCGCCGCGACTCCTTGTAGGTTTCATTTTCGTAGGTCAGGCAACAGCGCAAGCGCCCACACGGTCCCGATAGCTTGGCCGGGTTCAAGGGCAGCTGTTGGACCTTGGCCATCTTCAGGGTCACCGGCACGAAATCCTGCAAAAATCCAGAACAGCAATATTCGCGGCCGCAGATGCCCAGCCCGCCCTTGAGCCGTGCTTCGTCCCGTACGCCGATCTGTCGCAGTTCGATGCGGGTGCGGAATACAGCGGCCAGATCACGCACCAACTCGCGAAAATCCACCCGTTTTTCGGCGGTAAAATAGAAGGTGATCTTCTTGTGATCAAACTGCCGCTCGACCGAAACCAGATTCATATCCAGCCGCCGGTTGAGAATCTTTTCGCGACAGATGTCCCAAAATTCCCACTCGTCGCCGCGGTTGTTGTGCAGCTTTTCCAGGTCGTGAGTATTGGCTTTTTGCAGCACGCCCTGATGTTCAGCCTGGCGCCACCATTCCGGTTGGCCCGGCCCCACATATTTGACTTGCCCCATGTCGCGACCGCGATCGGCCTCCACCAGGCAATAATGCCCGACGCTAACTCCCACCTTGAGGCGGTTGTGGAAATAGCCTTTGCGGTGGCCCTTGAACTGGACCAGTACGAGTTCAGGCTGAGGCCTGGTCTCTTTCGGCATGATCTATCAGTCCCTCGAACAAGACGGCCATCGCCAGGCCGATGTTCAGATTGCGGTCTATCTCCCGGCGAGAGGCCTCGATCGTGGCCATATCCTCCAGCAGGGTATCAGTATGGCGTCCGGCACACGCGCCGGCCACCAGTTGCGAGGCGCCAGGCAGGCGCGGACGATTTTCGGCCCCGGCTTCCCGGCAGTTGATCGCGTCACGGTAAAGCAGATTCAGCAGCTCACACAACTGGATCGCTCGGTCTCGACGGTGGGCCGACTCCTTGGCCTCCATCGATTTTTGAGTCTGGTCACCGGTCAAACAGGCGTGGCTGACCAACCCGCGGTGCAGTTCATCGGCGCTGATGGCCACCATGGCCCGGTCCCGACGATGGATCCAGTCAAAGAGCTGGATGGCCCAGGCGATCATCACCTGGGCGGTGGGTTCAAGCAGGGCCAACCCACGCCGGGCGTTGCCATCGGCGGTACGGGCTGCGCTTTCGGCCTCGGTACGGCTGACGTGCCCGATATCCTGCAGCAACACCGTCAGTTCATCTTCAGGCCAGGGATC
>JADGEP010000156.1 GCA_016744275.1 Candidatus Krumholzibacteriia bacterium
GCGATGCTGTCGCTGGGGGCCTGCGCTGAAGGTCCACGCAGCTGTGGCATCGCCAGCGCCTCGTTGGTCATGTTTGCCACGGCGATCGACGGTGGGGACGGGGTCGTCGAGGTCGAGGTCGAGTTCGCGGTGGCGGTCACCGCCTCCGAGGGAAGTCACGGGTTTCAGTTCCAGCTCTCGGGTGCAGGCGCCACCGAGGTCGAGCTGTCCGTGCAGGACACCGGCGTCGGCATACCGATCGAAAAACAAGAGATGATATTCGAAGAGTTCACCCAGGTTGATGGCTCCCTGACCAGGGAGCATATGGGAACGGGCCTGGGCCTGGCGATCAGCCGTGAGTTGGCCCAGAAGATGGGTGGCGACATCACGGTTTCATCGACTCTTGGTGAAGGCTCGACCTTCGATGTGCAGTTGATGTTGCCAGTGGCTGAGGTGTCGTCCAAGCGCCGGCGCGCCAAACGCAGTTGGCCTCAATTTGAACTGTCAGTCCTCGTCGCCGAAGACAATGCTGTCAATCAGCTGGTGACCCGTAAGCTTCTGGCCCGGGTTGGGATCGAACCCGTATTCGCTGACAACGGTCGCGCCGCCATTGAGGCTCTGGAGACCCAAGCTTTTGACCTGATTTTCATGGATGTGCGGATGCCGGTGATGGATGGGCTCGAAGCGACCAGAAACATTCGTGCTCGTCAGGATGAGTTGGCCAACATTCCCATCATCGCTCTGACCGCCGACGCCGATGCAGAAAGCGCCCGCCGTTGCCTTGACGCTGGCATGAACCAGCATCTGGGCAAGCCCGTCATCCTGGACCAGGCCATTGCCGCAATCGAAGACCTCATGCCCGTCGCCCAGCCTTGATCCCCGACTCAAACGAAGGTTAGGCCAAGCGCCGGCGGATCTTCTGCGTCCATTTCTGACGGGTGGGAGCATGAATCGCGGGCAGGACGACAATAAAAGTCGTGGCGATGATGCCATTGATGAGGATCTCAGCCACCGGCCCGCTGCGCTCGCCCAGGGCTGTTATCAATTTGCCCTCTTTCCAGGTGCCCAAAAAGGTAGGCTCCATGGCCGAGTTGATTGCCGGCAACCACTGTTGATCGATCATTTTGTAGATCGAAAACGAAGACAAATCCCAATTGGTCAGCAAAAAGAAATACCCCATACCGACGACGCCGATGGTGCCCAACGCCTTCCATTCCAACTCCAACCGGTACCTTTTCTGGGAGAAATGGTAAAAGAGCACACTTGTAATCATGCCGATCACGGCCGCCGAAAACGCGGCGCCATAAATCCCCCAATTGGAAATGAAGAACCAGGAGAGCAAAATTTTGAGGGCTGCGGTACTCGAGCGCAGCTTCGAAATCATCGCCGTATCCTTGGCATAGGCCAAGCCAAATTGCAGATGACGATTGGCCCCCATCAGAATCACCGTCAGCACCTCCACCCGCGCCAAGCGGTAAGCGATGTGGAATTCTGGCGGCGTCAGGATTTCCAGAACCGGCTTGATGATCACGGCCAGGATCAGGCCAGCCCAGGACAGAATGAAGATGAAGTAGGTGAAGACCTTGGCAATGGTCTCGGGCGCGCCGGGGTCATCGGCAATTTCGAACCGTTTCGTTTCCCAGGAATTCATGAACGGCTTGACGACCATCAATGAGATGAGAACCGGGAATTTGTACCCGATCTCCATGATGCCCACGGATTCCAGATTGATCAGGACCTTGGCCAGGATCCGTTCGACCTGGCGACCGATCCAGGATGCCAGGGTGCCGGGAATCAAAGGCAGCAGGAACCCCCGGATGGTGCGGGCAATCTTCGGATCAAATTCCCGCCCACAATCACGGAAAGCGATGGTCGTGAACACCGCACAGCTGAGGAAATTGACCGCCATCGAGCTGATAAAATACCCGTCCAAGCCCATATCCCGGACCAGGATCAGATAGATGTTCAATGACAGGCCCACGAACAACCGGATCAGGCTCAGGCTCGCCATCTGAAGTGAACGGCTGCGCACCAGCAGCCAACTGCTGGCCGCCTGGCCAACCATATCCAGGTTAAAACTGATCAGCGCCATGATCAAAAGACGGTACAGGCCGGAATCGTCAATCAGGAACGCAGCCAGGGGCTTGGAAAATACCACCAACGGAATAGAGAACAAGGCGGTGACGGCGCCAATCAAGATGATGCCAGTGCTCACCACCACAGGCTTGCGGGCCGGATCTTTTTCGTCGTGGTACAGGCGAATGATTGATCCCTGCAAACCGTAAACCATCAGGGCCAGGAGGAAACCCAGCCCGACATCCAACATCCCGATCACCGCATAGCCCTGGCCACGCAAAACATGGGCGTAGAAGGGCAACATGATGAAACCGATCATGCGACCGGCCATGGCGGCGGCGCTGTAGACCGCAGCGTGTTTCATCGTGGCGCGTGTGGTGGACATCTGTCAAAGACCTCTGATCACAATGAGATGTTAGTTGCGAGCCAGTTCGTGGTAAATGGCAGCAAGCCTCTTGCTCTGCCCGATGGAATCAAATTCCGCCTCGGTGTGCTTGCGTGCCGCCGTGCCCATTGCCGCCCAACGGTCGGGGTTGTCACAGAGCCAATTCAGTTTGTCGGCCAACCCCTCGACATCGCGTTCCTGGGCCAGCAATCCGGTTTTGCCATCCTCGATCACTTCAGGGATGTCGCAGTGAAAGGTGCTGACAACCGGCATGCCCGAGGCCGCCATTTCGATAATCGTCACCGGTGCGCCACCTTCCGAGTCTCCGTCGCTGGCAGTGACGCTGGGCGAAAGAAAAACGTGATTCTTTCTCGCCTCGGCGATCAAAACCGAGTACGGCTGATACCCCAGAAGCCGAACCTGGGACTCAAGCCCAGAATCGGAGATGGCAGCCAGGATTTTGCTCTTTTCCTGTTGGCTGCGCTCCTGGCCATTGTCGTCACCAATGATCGTGATGTCCAATTCCACCCGCTCTTTGATGCGTCCCAAGGCCTCAATGGCGTAGGGCATCCCCTTTTTTTCGACGAAGGATCCGGCGATCAAGACTTTCAAAGGTTTGCCAGGCTGCCAGCTTCGCGTCTGGAATTGGATCTTCTCCAGATCCACGCCGAGGTGCTGCACTTTCACCTTTTCCGGAGGACAGCCCAGCCGGGTCAGGTGCTGACCAAAGAATGGTCCTTCGGCCAGAAAGAGATCGGCCGAGGCGAACAGCTCCGCATAACGCTCGCGCCAGACGGGCTCATTCTGGGGCAGGCGGCTGGCATCGTACCCGTAAAACGTCACCACATGCTTCACGCCCAGCCGTTTGGCAGCCTCCATGTTTTCCCAACCATGGTTGCCAAAGTGAGAATGCAACACCTGGGCCTCAGCCTGTTTGACCAGCCCATCGAGGCGCCGCCCGTGGCGCCAGTGGCGAATTTTCCAGGACTTGGCGTTGAGGAAGGTCCAGAACGGCTTGTCCTGTGCCAAACACAACACATCGTCGAAGGGGAACTGATCGGTATTCTTGGTCCGGTTGCAGATCACATGATTTTTCAGGTGATCCGGCTGATTGGCCACCAGGGTGTAGAGCCAGGTCATGGTCTGTTCCAACCAGACCCGCACCGAGTGCACGACAGCAACCTTTTGGGTATTCTCCGGCTCGGCGGCCGAATTACTTGAGAACACGGGCAATGTCCATTCGCAGGTCGCGGTTGCGCCATTTGGCATACCGGCAAATTTCGATCAGGCAATCGGTCTTATCCGAAAAGCTCAGGGGATGTCCCAGGACGGACTTGAAATTTTCGAACATCCGGCGCCAATGAGGCATGGCGAATTTGCCGGATTTGGAAGAGTCGTACCATTGGGTGGCGTTGTCTGCCCCGGCCGGTTTTTTCATGGACCGGTCTTCGTGCTCCCGGTGCTGGAAAAGACATTCGGGAATCTGGTAGAACTCTCCGCAGAGAGTGAGTTTGCCCAGCAGAACCAAGTCTGATCCCAAATAGCCATCGATCAGCTTCGTATCGCGCAGCGTTTCGGTGCGAATGAGCCCAAAGATTTCCTGCACGATGTAGCCGCCATGAACAAAGTGAAAGAACCGCTTGCGCAGTGGCGTCGTGGCAAAGTCGATAGGGTAGTCGTATTCCTTGTATTCCTTGCCCTCGTTGTCAATGAACGTCGTCTTGGAAAAACACAGCACAACCTCGGGTTCCTTGTCCAACACCTCGACGCATCGGGCCAGGAATTCGGGGTGATGGGTGTCGTCATGGGCCGCCCACTTGAAATATTCGCCCCGGGCCAGATGATAGGTGTTGTTGAAATTCCAGGCCGCACCGCGATTGTCTTCGCTGCGGTGGTAGACAATGCGAGGATCATTTTCTGCATATTGCCGGCAGATTTGCTCGGTGCCATCGGTCGATGCATTGTCGGAAATGATGAGTTCGAAGTCACTGAAGGTTTGGTTCAGTAGAGTATCGATCGCTTCGGAAAGAAAGTTTTCGCCATTGTATACGGGCAGACCGATGCTCACTCGAGGCACTGCGTTGGTCGTCACGACTTCACTCCTGAATTGAGGAATCCACACCAGGGGCCTGGGCCCCATTTCTACTGGCCCAGCACCTTTTTCACGGCACTGATCACGTCATTCACGTCTTCGTCGGTCAATTTGGCAGACAGCGGCAGGCTCACCGTTTGGCGCCCGATACGGGTGGCATGCGGCACATCTTCGGTCTTCCAACCGTAGGTCTTGCGATAGAACTCGTGTTCGGGAAGGCTCAAATAATGCACTCCCACGCCGATGCCCTGCGCCGTCATGGCGTTGAGGAAAGAGTCGCGGTCCAGGCCGGTTTTCGCCTCATCGACCAAAACGGTATACAAATGATAGGAATGCCTGTCCCCTTCACCGATGGTCGCGGGCAACCCCAGCGGAAGCCCCTGAAAAGCCTCGTCATATTGGGCCCAGATCTCCTGCCGACGCACCCACAAATCATCCACTTTGGCCAGTTGGTGGATACCGATGGCAGCCTGAAGGTCCATCATGTTGTACTTGAAGCCCGCCTCGACAACCTGGTAGTGCTTGAAGCCATCATCACTGAATCGCTTCCAAGCATCCTTGCTCATGCCATGCAGCGCCAGCACTTTCAGGCGAGCGGCATGCTCTTCATCGTTGGTGATCACCATGCCGCCTTCACCGGTGACAACATTCTTGGTCACGTAAAAACTCATGCAACCGAAGTCCCCAAAGGTTCCGGCTGTGCGCCCCTGGGACTCGGTCTCGATGGCATGGGCGCAATCTTCGATGATTTTCAGGTCGTGCTGCGCCGCAATCGCGCACAAGCTGTCCATATCGCAGGGGTATCCGGCAAAATGCACCGGCACCACGGCGCGGGTTTTGGGGGTGATTTTTTCCCGCACCCGCTGCGGATCAAGGTTCATCGTCACCGGATCAACATCGGCCATGACCGGGGTCGCACCGGCATGAATGATGGCGTTGACCGTGGCACAGAAGGTCAATGGTGTCGTGATGACCTCATCGCCCGGTTTGATCCCTGCCGCCAGGATGCTCAGATGAAGGGCCGCGGTGCAGGAGTTTACGGCCACGGCGTACTGGACTTCCTTGTAGCTTTTCATGTCCTGTTCGAACTGCGCCACCTTGGGTCCGGTGCCCAGCCAACCACTTTTCATGGAGGCCACCACTTCTTCAATTTCGCGGTCGCCAATCACCGGCGCACCGAAGACGATAAACCGATCTTTCGCACGCACAGGCTTGTCGTTGTTACTCACTGGCATCAATCACTTTCGTGGCAGTTCAAGGTCCGGCATTATGACTTCGGCAAGAATTCAAATGGCTTGAGATTGGCTTGAATAATCGTGGGCTTCGACCAGCCTCCCCAAGCTGTTCGCAGATTCCCGACCAATTCTACTCGAATTGCCGGCGGCCCGCCATTATGGCGAGCTCTCTGGAGGCAGATTTTCCGGATCGGCCCCATATTCCTCCGGTTTCTGCCCATCAAGCATCATCGCCCACGATCTCGAAAGGGTCCACCAAAATTGCCGGCAGCGACTCCGTCACTCGTGCCCTCACTCGTGCCCTCACCCTCCACATCCAGGATCACTTTTGGCCACACTGGTTGAAAAACTTTCCCCACTAAACCGATATCCTTTTGAAACACTGTGGCTTACAAGTTCTGAAAACCAGTCTCAATTGTCTCTAAATGTTTCCTTCGGTCAAATTTCGTCCCGATACGCTCCCCACTACCCCGCTATCGGGAATCGGCATGATTGGTTCAGGATATGCTAAGTCCAAAATCAACAAGTTTGCCGTTCCATGAGGGAGCGGATGGCCCCACGTCCGGAGCAACGTCTGCGGACAAGCGTGATGGAGGAATCATGAAGAAGACCGCCTTTGTTCTGGTTGCAGCTGTATTGCTGAGCCTGAGCCTGGTCCTGATGACCGGATGCAGCGATGACGACGAGGTCACGGCGCCCGCGACGGTGGCGCAGAAACCATTTGTCAGTGCTGTCGTTGGCCTCGATAACCACAGAAAAGCCGAATCCCGGTCAGGTGCCTACGTATCAGTGAGCAATTTCACCACCTGCCCTGGTGTCACTGTCAACGGCACCGAATTGATGATTGAACCTGAGTTCTCCGTCTATTCGGGCGGTATGGGATTTGTTGGCGACTTCGCCCAGGGTATCGACAACCAGGTGAATCTCGAAGTCCGTTTTGGCGAAGGTGAAGACACCGCTACCGGCACAATCAACATGCCCGGGGAAAACGAAGTGGTCGGTGCCAGTGATATTGACATCACGGCTTTTCAAAGACTGGATCTGGCCTGGACCACGGCAAGCAATGCCGAAGCTTATCTCGTCAGTGGGTATTTCAATTGCCGCTATACCGACAACTCTGATGAAAGCCAGGATTTCGACATTCGGTTCAGCTACACCACCACCGATACGATGATGACGTTTTTGCCAGCGGAAATTTGGCCCGCCGCTGCCGACGTGCAATCAATGGACAATTTCTGGGGTGACGTCGATGTCATGCCCGTGGTGGGCCCCTTGACTCCTGGCAGTGCAGCCAACATCACAGGTGCCTGCAATGGCGTTCTGGTCAGCTTCGGCTACGACTTGGACTGGGACTTCAATTTCAATTCCAACCCGGTGATCAAAGCCGATCCTGTGCCTGACACCAGCCCCGACTGGACCGCCATCGTGATGGAACAGTTGGCGCGCTAGCCTGTTTCTGCTGAAAAATCTCTGCATGAACATGCCGCTGTCCCGAAGGAATCCTCGGGGCAGCGGCATTTGACGTATGGCCTCAACGAACAACCGTCAATCGTTGCACCGCGACTCCCTGCGGCGTTTCCAGACGCGAAAAATACAGGCCCGAAGCCAGGCGGTTGGTATCCAGCGGCACGGCATGCTCGCCCCCGGCGATGGCACCGTCCAACAGGGTCGCCACCACCCGCCCCCGCAGATCATAAATGCGCAAGCGGGCGGTCGTCGGGCCATCCAACCGAAAGCGCACCACAGTATCGCCACTGGCCGGATTGGGCATGGTTGGCCGCATGAGCAATCCCGTCACCGCCGGTTGCGGCGTTGCTGCGGCGACAACCGGAGCAATGCTGCGCAGCCAGAGGCCCCTGCCGTAGCTGCCGGCAGCCAGGAACAACTCGCCCGTATCGGCGCTCAAATCGGCCAGGGCCAACTCCGTGATGATGATCGCGCCGGGCATGCCCTCGTTCCATTTTTCCCACGAGAGGCCGCCGTCAATTGTCCGGTAGCAACCAAACTCGGAAGACAGGTAATATCGGTCGTCATCTGTGGGGTGGGCCACCAGGTCGGACAAAGGCACATCCGGCAGGTTGCCGGTGATGTTGGACCAGGTGACGCCGCGGTTCTCGCTGCGGAAGACTTTTTGACCGGGTGTGCCCAGGCCGCTCATCACCGCAAAGCAACGCTGAGTATTTGCCGAATGGGTGGCGACTTTGCGCACGCGCACTCCGGCGGGCAGTCCGGACGACCGTTCGAACCAATCCGGATCCTCAAAAACCATCAACCGTTGTCCAGGATTGGGCGAATCGAGGCAGGCATAAACCACGGCGCTGGGAGTTGTTATTGGCGACACTGTCAACTCGTGAATATTGGCCGGAAACGGATCGCGATTCAGCCAGAACCAAAACCCGCCATTTGACCAGGCATCGTAGACATGGCGACCACTGTTCATATAGATGTGCGGCGAGCCCGCGTGGTCGCTGCGGACGCGGGTGTACCAGGCATTGGAAGCCAGGACACCATTGTTGATATCGTTCCAGCTGTCGCCGCGGTCAAAAGAGATGCCGCAACGAAACAACAGTCCTCCACCCCACAACCCACTGGTGGCCCAGATGCGGTCGTTGTCCGTCTTGTCGATGGTGAATCCCCCGCCATCGCCGCCCCAACGCACCGTCCAGTTTGCACCGCCATCCCGGCTGACTGAAATGGCGTTGTCCTGAGACCCGCCGCCCATGACCAATGGCGCCTCGTTGCCCACGTCGATGTTCACAAATTGGGTGATGGGCAGACGGTTGTGCTGGGTGT
>JADGEP010000157.1 GCA_016744275.1 Candidatus Krumholzibacteriia bacterium
GAATGATCTTTACCGCCGGGTGATTAACCGGAACAACCGGCTGAAAAAGCTGATCGAGATCAAGGCCCCTGGCGTCATCCTGCGCAATGAAAAACGTATGCTGCAGGAGGCCGTCGATGCGCTGTTTGACAACGGCCGTCGTTCCCGCGCCGTCAAGGGCCAGGGCAACCGCCCGCTGAAGTCCTTGAGCGACATGATCAAGGGTAAGAAGGGACGCTTCCGCCAGAACCTGCTGGGCAAGCGTGTCGATTATTCCGGTCGTTCGGTGATTGTGGTCGGGCCCGAGCTGAAATTGTATCAGTGCGGTCTGCCCAAGAGCATGGCCTTGGAGCTGTTCAAGCCTTTCATCATCCGCATGTTGGAAGAAAAGGGTTACGTCCAGACGGTCAAGAGCGCCAAGAAACTGGTGGAGCAGGAGCGCCCCGAGGTCTGGGATATTCTCGAAGAGATCATCAAGGACCATCCGGTGCTGCTGAACCGTGCACCGACCCTGCATCGTTTGGGTATCCAGGCTTTCGAGCCGGTGCTGATTGAAGGCAAGGCCATCCGGGTTCACCCGCTGGTTTGTACCGCCTTCAACGCTGACTTTGACGGTGATCAGATGGCCGTGCACGTGCCGCTGGGCTACGAGGCCCAGTTGGAAGCGCGCCTGCTGATGCTGTCGCCGCTGAACATTCTGTCGCCGGCCAGTGGCGAACCGGTGGCTTCGCCGAGCCAGGACATGGTGCTTGGTTGCTACTACCTGACCCTCGACCGCCCCGGTGACAAGGGTGAAGGCAAGTCCTTCGCTGATGTCGCCGATGCCCATGCGGCCTACGAAGCGGGAATCATCGCCAAACATGCGATGGTCAATATCCGCTTCGGTGGCGAACGCGGCACGATCAATACGACGATGGGACGGGTGCTCTTCAATGAGGTGCTTTCCGACAAGATCGACTTCGTGAACAAGGCCCTCAATAAGAAGGACCTCTCGAACATCGTCTCGGAGGTGCATGCCAAGCTGGGCATGACCGCCTGCATGAATTTCCTGGATCGCCTGAAAGAGTTGGGCTTCCATCACGCGACCGAGGGTGGCATTTCCATCGGCATCGATGACATCATCATCCCGCCGGAAAAGAAGGACATCATCACCGCGGCCCAGAAGATCGTCGACGGCTATGTTCGTGACCATCGCGATGGTGTCATCACCAACCGCGAGCGTTACAACAAGGTCATTGATAAATGGACCCAGGTGACCAACGAGGTTCGCGATCGGATGTTTGAACATCTGGCCACCGACGACCAGGGCTTCAACGCGGTTTACATGATGAACGCGTCCGGTGCTCGTGGTTCGGCTGATCAGATCAAGCAGTTGGCTGGTATGCGAGGCCTGATGGCCAAGCCCCAGAAGAAGATCACCGGTGGTTTTGGTGAAATTATCGAGCAGCCGATTATCGCGAACTTCCGCGAGGGCCTGACCATGCTCGAGTACTTCATCTCAACTCACGGTGCTCGTAAGGGCCTGGCTGATACGGCGCTGAAAACGGCTGATGCCGGTTACCTGACCCGTCGTCTGGTCGACGTGGCTCAGGATATCGTCGTCACCGGTCATGATTGCGGCACCCTGCGTGGAGTCGAAATCGAATCGCTTAAAGAAGGCGAAAAGACAATCGAGTCACTCTCCGAGCGGATCATCGGTCGCACCTCGGCTGAAGATGTGATCGACGGCAATGCCAACGTCATCGCTGACGCCGGAACCGTGATCGACATCGCCTTGGCCAACAAGATCGAAGAGTCCGGTGTGCAGAGTGTGCTGATGCGTTCGGTGCTCACATGTGAGAACCGCCGCGGCATCTGCGCCCTGTGTTACGGCTACAACCTGTCTGAGCACAAGTTGGTGGATATCGGTGAGCCGGTTGGTGTCATGGCGGCCCAGTCCATTGGTGAGCCGGGCACCCAGCTGACGCTGCGTACCTTCCATATTGGTGGTACGGCCAGCCGAATCGTTGAGCAGACGACCAAGAAGGCTGCTGCCAACGGCAAGATCGTCTACAACGACCAGGTCAAACTGGTCAAGAATGCCGACAAGCAGATGGTCTCGATCGGGCGTAAGGGCGAAATCAGCCTGCTGCTCGACTCGGGCATCACCCGCTCGCAAATGACCCTGCCCTACGGCGCCATCGTAATGGCCAAGGACGGCAAGAAGGTCACCGTAGGCGATCCCATCTTCGAGTGGGATCCGTTTGCCGACTTCATCCTCAGTGAGGGCGAAGGTATCGTGGCCTACAGTGGCATCATCGAAGGTTTGACGCTGAGCGTGGATCTGGATGAAAAGACGAAAATGAAACAGCCGGTGATTGTCGAGAGCGCTGATAAGAGCGTGAACCCGGCGATTCAGATCGTCAATGCCAAGACCGGTAAAAAGGTCTCGGAATACATCCTGCCCACTGGCGCTTTCCTGTTGGTGGCTGATGGCGAAAAGGTTCCGGCTGGTACCCAGTTGGCCAAGATCCCCCGTGAAGTTGCCCAGTCTGGTGATATTACCGGTGGTCTGCCTCGTGTGGCCGAGCTGTTCGAGGCCCGCAAGCCGCGCGACACTGCTACGGTGACTGAGCTTGATGGTGTTGTCGAATTCCGCGGCACCACCCGTGGTCAGCGCAAAGTGGCCGTGGTGGGCGAAGGCGGAGCTGAGAAGGAATACACCATTCCGCACGGCAAGCATGTCCGAACCTACGAAGGTGAGCATGTGTTGGCGGGCGACCGCCTGACCGAGGGCCCGATCAACCCCATGGATATTTTGTCCATCAAGGGCGTGGGCGAGGTGCAGCGTTACCTGGTGAACGCCGTGCAGGAGGTTTACCGACTGCAGGGTGTGAAGATCAATGATAAGCACATCGAGATCATCGTCTCGCGGATGTTGCGCAAGGTCCTGATCATCAACCCGGGCGATACCCACTTCCTCGAAGACGAGCAAGTGACGAAGCAGGAAGTCGAAGAGATCAACCGCACGAACATGAAAAAGAACATGCAGTTGCGTGCCAATGGCGAACCCGAGCTGGAGCCGGCGACTTTTGAGCCGCTGTTGCTGGGAATCACCAAGGCCAGTCTGACGACCGACAGCTTCATCAGTGCGGCTTCGTTCCAGGAGACCACGCGTGTCCTGACCGACGCGGCCACTCGCAGCAAGCGTGATGAACTGCGCAGCCTGAAGGAGAACGTGATCATGGGTCACCTCATCTCCGCTGGTACTGGGCTGAACGAGTTCAAGAACCTGGCTGTGGAAGAGCCTGCTGAAGAAGACGAGCGGATCATCGACGGCATCCATGAGCACGAGCTGGCGGCGGTCGCGGCGGCGGCTCTGGCGGCCGAGATGGAAGCGGAAGCCGAGGCGGCCGGCGGCGAATAGCCCCGGCTGAGCGGTTTCGACATATTGCCCGGGATGGCCTCCTATGGAAGGCTATCCCGGGTTTTTCTGTACGGTCTCACGTTTTTGTGATTTCGGATGGTTTGAGTGGCGTATTGCGGACGAGTTTGACCCGCTTTTAGGGTTGCAAAAAAGTTCATAATGACCGAAAATTATAGAGATAGCCCGATTTTTGCCCACCGTTGTCTCTTTCCGGAGGCGACCTGCCCGCCGTTCGCCCGGCTCTGAGGTGCCCATTCATGAAAAGATTGCTGCTCACACTTGCTGTGATCCTGGTTTCTGCCGCCGGTTTGGTTGGCGTAGTGACCCGTGACACGTCTTCTGTAGATAATGGACGCCAAGACAATAGACGCCAAGACAATAGACGCCAAGACAATAGACGCCAAGACAGTGCCTGGTATCAGGCGGAGAAAGCGCGTCTGGAAAAATCCCTGGCGCACGCGACCCCGGGATCCGGCAAAGCCTTCAAGTTGGAAACGAAGCTGGACCGACTCGAGAGCTGGCGCAGCGACGAGCCCCGCATGGGCCATCCCGAAGAATTTGCCCGCATTCTCCACGAGATGCGGATTCCAGCCGACCGGACAGTTCCCGAATACAAGCCCGGCTATCTTGTTCAGGAAGTGACGAAGGCGCGCAAGTCGGCTTCATCACAGAGCAAGGCCCTGACCTGGCATTCCCGGGGGCCGGGCAATGTGGCCGGCCGTGCCCGGGCTATCGTCGTGGATCCGGATGATCCGAGCGGAGACACCTGGTTCATCGCCAGTGTTGGCGGCGGCGTCTGGCACACTGCTGATGCAGGCACCACCTGGAATCCACTGATGGATGACCAGCCCTTGCTGTCGATCCAATCGTTGGCCATGGCCGCATCCGATACCGATGTTTTGTACGCCGGTACCGGCGAGAGCTACTTCAACGTCGATACCCTCAACGGCAACGGCGTGCTGAAGAGCACCGATAAGGGCGCGACCTGGACACCCTTGGCCAGCACCATGAATGATCCGCGGTTCAACAACGTTTCGCGTGTCATCATCTCGCCCACCGATCCGGATGAGGTTTTGATTTCGACCACCGTGGGCCGTTACAAATCGAGCCTGACCTCTACGACGCACATTTTCCGTTCCATTGATGGCGGTGTGTCTTGGACTGAGGTGTTTGTCGAGGTCAATGGTGGCTCGGTCACCGGCGCCCGCGTGCAGCAGTTGGTGGCCGACCCGACCAACTTCAATATCCAATACGCCACCGTCCATGAAACCGGGATCATCAAGAGCACCGATGGTGGGCTTAATTGGAACTATATCAATACGGGTATTACGGATCTGTCGGGACGGTTTGAGTTGGCGATTTCGCCGGTGAGCTCCAGCTATCTGTTCGTTTCTGCTGAAGGCGCCTCGTCTTCCAAGCTGTTCATTTCGCTCAATGGCGGCACCTCGTGGAGCGACATGAGCAACAACGGTGGCACGGACAACTGGCTGGGCGGCCAAGGCTGGTACGACAATGCAATCGTCTGCCATCCGACCGATCCGGCCATCGTCTTTGTCGGCGGCCCGCAGTTGTATCAACTGGACCTCAACATCACGAACAAGACTTACGCTTCGACGGCTTTGGCCAGCTACGGCTTCCCGCACCCGGATCATCACGTGTTGGAGATTGTGCATCCGGCGGGCGGCGATTGGTACCTGCTGGGCACCAACGATGGCGGCGTTACGCGCACGGCCAGTGGTGTAACCGGTTTCACGATTCCAGCCAACGGCATGGTCACCACACAGTTCTACGGCGTGGATAAACGGCCCGGTGCCAGCGCCTACGTGGGCGGCATGCAGGACAACGGAACCTGGCAGTCGCCCAATGATCCGATCGCAACCGATCTGTGGGAGTTCCGCATTGGTGGCGATGGCTATGAAACCAGCTGGCACTTTGACGACCCCCAGAAGATCATGGGTGGTTACCAGTACAACGGTTTGCAACGTTCCCTTGATGGTGGCGTGAGCTGGTCTTCGGCTACCGTCGGCTTGAGCGATACCGGTGCGGGCAACGCGCCTTTCATCACCAAGATTGGCAAGACCTGGAAACGCCCGGATGACGTGTTTGCGGTGGGGGCATCGGGTGTTTGGCGCTCCACGGACTTTGGTGGCAGTTGGGCGCTTTCGGCCATCGGTGCCAATGATTGGGGTAGCATCAATTCGTTCCACAGCGTGGCGATTTCCAATGCCAATCCGGACCACGTATGGGCTGGATCGCGCATGGATGGCACGGCTCATATCATGCTCTCGACCGATGCGGGCGTCACCTTTGCGGCAACGACTGATTACGCGTCAACTGTGATGGGCAGCATCTCCGGCCTGACGACGCACCCGACCGAACCGAATACGGCCTATGCGTTGTTTTCGTTCGCCGAGCGTCCGAAGATTCTGAAGACCACGGATCTGGGCGCGACCTGGACCGACATTTCGGGCTTCGGCACCGGCACCACTAGCACCAATGGCTTCCCTGATGTGGCAGTTTATGACGTGCTGGTGTGGCCCAACGATCCGCAGCACATCTGGGCCGGAACGGAAATTGGTCTGGTGGAATCGTTGGATGGTGGCGCATCCTGGGCCCTGGCCAACAATGGCCTGCCTTCGGTTGGCATCTGGTTCCTGAGTGCGGTGGAAGACGAAATTCTGGTCGGCACCCACGGGCGTGGCATCTGGACCACAACCGTGCCCGAGCTGATCGATGGCCAGGTTTTTAACCCTCTCTTTGAGTCCATGGCTCAACTGCCCGGCGGCGATCTGGACTTGTTGTTCAACCTGCGCTCAGCCTACGATTCGACTCAGGTCTGGATCGATGGTTCGTTGGTCGAGACCCTGCCTGCCAACGTGCCTTTGCAGGTATACTCTTCAAGTGTGCCGGTGGTCACCTCGACTACAGTGACGGCCTTTGCGAAGTCGTTCAGTGGCGGCGTGAGTTACGACTCAGCGGTCAAATCGGCCGACGTCTTCCCGATGGCAGCACCGGTCGCCAGCTATACCAACAACCTCAACAGTGGCGGCGATGTGCCCCTGGACAACGACGGATTCTCCTGGACCACTCCCGCCGGTTTTGGCAACGCGGCGTTGCATTCGACCCATGACTATGGCAACAACGCGGTCTACACCTCGTCGCTGATGGTTCCAATCATCGTGACAAATGCTTCAACCCTGAGCTTCGATGAAATCGTGATCGTGGAACCAGGTCAGCCGGGGTCGGTCTTCGGTGACTCGGATTTCTGGGATTATGTCATCGTGGAAGGCTCGGCCGATGGCGTGAGCTGGCAAGCCTTGGCTCCCGGTTGGGATGCCCGGGATGATGCCGATTGGGTCAACGCCTACAACTCGGGGGCAAGTATCAACGATTCGCTCTACCGCAATCGTTCCATCTCGTTGAACGGTGCTTTCGCTTCGGGCCAGACAATCCTGCTGCGGTGGCGTCTGATCTCCGATGGCTCGGCCACCAGCTGGGGCTGGGCCGTGGACAACATCACGGTCACCGGAACGGTCGTATCCGCAGTCCAGGACACGCCACGCGCGACGGTCCTGGGGCAGAATTATCCCAATCCGTTCAACCCGTCGACAACCATCAGCTTCAACCTGCCGCACAGCGGAGTGGTCAAGCTGCAGGTCTTCGACGCTCGTGGTCGCCTGGTGCGCACCCTGGTCGACGGCCGGGCCACCGCCGGCCCCAACACCGAAGTCTGGGACGGCCGCGACAATTCCGGTCGCCAATCCGCCTCGGGCATCTACATGTACCGCTTAACCGCTGGCGACCTGGTACAACAAAAGAAAATGACCTTAGTTAAGTAAGGGCAGATTCGCTCACACAGAAGACCCCTCACACAGGGGTTTCAAAAATAATCCGCAGCGCCTTGGCGAGGACATTTTTGAAACCCCTGTGTGAGGGGTCTTTTGTGTGGGCCAACTCGCGGCCTTCGTTGGTGTTGACATCGGTTTTGGGGAGGGGTATGAAGGGGGCGGACACGAACTGGGTGGTCATTGATGAATTGGGATTATTGGCGCCGAAAATTGCCTTTTGTGGGGCTGCTGCTGTTGATGGCGGCGGGGTGGGGCGTGCGGGCGCATTATGCGCGGATGGATGATTTTCCTAGTGTTGATGGTGTTTTCTATTTGGAGCAGAGTCGGGAATTGGTATTGGAGAACCGCCTGCCTTTTGATGCGTTTCCGCCAGGGTGGCCGGTGCTGGTTTCTTTGCCGCTTTCTTTTTTTGATGCGAATGATCCCGCTCAGGTTTTTAAGGTGGCCCAGGGGACGAATATCCTGCTGAGTCTTGTATGGGCTGGCCTGGCGTTCTTCCTATTGCGCCGGGATTTGGGGCCTTGGCTGGCTTTGGCGGGCGCGGGTATTCTATTGGCTTTGCCCCTGGCGATCATCTCGGCCAAAGGAGATCTGTCAGAAATGAGCTATGGCTGTGTGCTGTTGCTGTTTCTGCTGGTCTGGCCCCGCGACCGATTCCAGGCGGGATTGGCCTTGGGTATGGCTTACCTGATCCGACCTGAAGCCCTTTTGATAGCCCTCGCCCTCGGCATTTGGGTGGCTTGGCGCGAGCGTAGGGCGGCTTGGGGGATGGCCTTGGGCACTATGCTCTGTGTGGTTCCCTATGTGATTTTTATACAACACCATACGGGTGTCTGGGCCTTGAGTGGCAAGATGGGCGTTCTGGAGGTTGCCCAGGCCAGCCACCGGGGTGGGGCGCATATAGACCTGATCTTGGGCAACCTTGGGACATTTCTGAGCCATCTCCCGCGTTTGCTGGGATTTCCTCTGGTCTTACTCGCTCTGATCGGTGGGATAGGCCGGCCTCGCTGGGCTTTTGTCGCTCTTCTCGCGTTGGTCCCGTTGCCGCTGTTCGATTTTGTCATGGCAGAGCGGTTCTGGTTGCCCTATTTGCCTCTGGTGCTGTTGGCGGCCGGCTTGGGCGGCCGGATGGTTTGCGAGGCTGTCAGTGGGAACCGCACCAGGGCGTTGGCGGGAGTAATGGCCCTGATGTGCCTGGCTGGAGTCTCGATGGTTTCCGGTGACGGCGCGTTCTGGATGTCGCGCAACTCCAATGC
>JADGEP010000158.1 GCA_016744275.1 Candidatus Krumholzibacteriia bacterium
ATTTTTTAAATTATACCAATTTTCCGGAATTTAGCCAAGTAAAATTGGTTTCCCAACCCTTGTTCAGCCTAAAGACGTTGACACTTAAGATAACTATGAGTAAAATACTGAATGGTCATTCATATTTCAGTCATCATAGTGATGGTTCTTTTCCCACCCCTGTCTGTCGCCTCCTGAATTCCAGGAAACCAAATGACGGATTAGTTAGGGTGGCTCCATGAAAGGCAGGGACAATGCGCAGGCAAATCAGGAAAGTTGCCATCCTGGGATCCGGAGTTATGGGTAGTGCAATAGCCGCCCATTTCGCCAATGCCGGAATCCCCTCACTCGTACTGGACATCGTGCCCAGAGAATTGTCGGCTAAGGAAAAAGCCGCCGGCCTGACACTTGACAATCCTAAAGTTCGGGGACGAATCGCCGCTGAAGCAGTAGCGATCATGAAAAAAACCAAACCCGCCCCGCTTTTTAAAACCGGACTCTTAAAGCTCATCGAAACCGGTAACATGGAAGACGACCTTCACCGCGTGAAAGAGGCCGACTGGATCATCGAAGTGGTCAAGGAAGACATGGCCATCAAGAAGATCGTATTGGGCAACGTCGCACCATACGTTGGTCCGGAAACGATCTTCACCAGCAACACCTCTGGCCTTTCCCTGGCCGAGATGAGCGCCGTATTGCCCGAAGAAATGCGCCCCCGTTTCCTGGGCACGCACTTTTTCAACCCACCGCGCTACATGAAACTCTTTGAAGTCATTCCCACGAAAGACACCGATCCGGAACTGCTCGAATTTGTCTGCGACTTTGCCCGCGACCGCCTCGGCAAGGGCATCGTTCTGGGCCAAGGACACCCCCAACTTTATCGCCAATCGCGTGGGCGTACACGCCATGATGGCCGTCATCCAGATCATGGGCGAGATGGACCTGACCATTGAAGAAATCGACGCCATGACCGGCCCGGCCATCGGGCGCCCCAAAACGGCCACTTTCAAACTGGCCGACCTCGTAGGCCTGGACACCTTCCTGCACGTGGCCGACAACATCTACCCCTTGATTCCGGACGACGAAGCCCGCGAAACCTTTGTCGTGCCCGATGTGGTGCGCCAGATGGTTGACAAGGGCCTGTTGGGCCGTAAGAGCGGTGCCGGTTTCTACAAAATGAACAAGACGGCCGAGGGCAAACAGATCCTCACTCTCGATCTTGAGACCTTGGAATTCCGCGAAAAACAGAGCGCCAAACTGGGTGAGATCACTGCCGCCAAAAGCATTGAAGATCTGCCCATGCGCCTCAAGACCCTGGCCTTCGGCAAGGGCAAGGCCGGGCAAGCCATCTGGAAAATGTTGAGCGCCACCTTCTCCTACAGCGCCATGCGCCTCGGAGAAATCTGCGACCAGGCCGCGGACATCGACCAGGCCGTTTGCTGGGGCTTCAACTGGGATCTGGGCCCATTCCAGGTGTGGGACGCCATCGGTTTCCGCAAGGTCACCGAACGCATGAAAACTGAGGGATTGACCCTGCCCCCGTGGGTCGATGCCCTGTACGACAGCGGCGCCGAGGCGATCTACCGCACGGTTGATGGCGTGGTGCAGTCCCCCACCGCAGAAGCTGGCGTTTTTGCTGATCTGCCCACAGACGAACGCATCTTCGACTTTGATATCCTGCGCGCCGAAAACCGCGAAGTGAAACGCAACCCCGGCGCCAGCCTGCTGGACCTGGGCGACGGTGTGTTGGGCCTGGAATTCCACTCCAAAATGAACGCCATCGGGCAAGACACCCTGAATATGGTGATGACCGCCTGCACCGAGGCCGAGAAGAACTGGCAGGCATTGGTGGTGACCAATTTGGCCGAGAATTTCTCGGTGGGCGCCAACCTGATGATGCTGATGATGGAGGCGATGGAAGGCAACTGGGATGACATCAATATGATCATCCGGGCCTTCCAAACGGCGACCGGACGGCTGGAGCACTGCGGCGTGCCGGTGGTGACGGCGCCGGCTGGCTTGACCCTCGGTGGCGGTTGCGAAATGACCATGGGCGCCAACGCGGTGCGCGCGGCGGCTGAAACCTACATCGGGCTGGTCGAATTTGGCGCGGGCGTGGTGCCCGCCGGTGGCGGTTGTCTGCGGGTGTACCAGCGCAACGTGGATGCCTTGATGGACAAACGCGACCTGCAACCCGCTTTCCGCAAGGCCTTCGAAACCATTGGCACTGCAAAAGTGGCCACCAGTGCCGCTGAAGCGGTGGAACTGGGCTTCCTGCGCCCGGGCGACAGTTGGTCCCTGAATCGCGATCATCTGGCCGCCGATGCCAAAGACCTGGCCCTGAGCCTGGCCGCCGGGCATTACGTCAGTCCGGTCGAAGATCAGGCCATACCGGTGATGGGCACCGCAGGCATCGCTTTGGCCGAATCGGTGCTCTTCAATATGGAGCAGGGCGGCTATGTATCGCCCCATGATACCAAAATCGGCATGGAACTGGCTAAGATCCTCGCTGGTGGCGTGGTACCACCGGGCACCACGGTGACGGAAAAAGACATGCTCGACCTCGAACGCGAGGGCTTCATGCGCCTGCTGGGCGAACGCAAGACTCTCGAGCGCATGGAACACATTCTCAAAACCGGCAAACCCCTGCGGAACTAAGCGGGACACAGAAGGAGACCAAGATGAACAGAGAAGTCGTCGTAGTCAGCTCCCGCCGCACCGCCGTCGGACGAGCCCTCAAAGGCACCCTGCGCCACACCCGCCCCGATGATCTGGGCGCCGCGGTGGTCAAGCAGTTGGTGGCCGACCATCCCAACCTGGATCCGGCCCTGGTCGGAGACGTGATCATGGGCTGCGCCATGCCCGAAGCCGAACAAGGCATGAACGTGGGTCGCAACATTGGCCTGATGGCGGGATTGCCGGTGACCGTGCCCGGCATGACGGTCAATCGCTTTTGCAGTTCGGGCCTGGAAACGATCAACCTTGGGGCGCTGAAAATTGCCTCGGGTCAGGAAGAAGTGATCATCGCCGGCGGCACCGAGTCGATGACCGCCGTGCCTCTGGGCGGCCTGCGCTACCTGCCCAGCCCGCAAATGGCCAGCGAGCATCCCGAATACCTGACCAACATGGGCATCACGGCCGAGAACCTGGCCGTGCGCGACGAGATCAGCCGCGAGGCCCAGGACGAATTCAGCTTCCACAGCCACCGCAAAGCCATCGAGGCCATCGCCGCCGGCAAATTTGCCGACGAGATCGTACCGGTCATGGCCGCCTTGCCAGCCCAAGCCAAGAACGGCCGACCAAGCCTGCAGGAAGTCGAGTTCAAGGTGGACGAAGGCCCCCGCGCCGACACCACCGCCAAAGCCCTCGCCCGCCTCAAGCCGGCCTTCAAAAATGGCGGCACGGTCACCGCAGGCAATAGCAGCCAGATGAGTGACGGCGCGGCCGCCACCTTGCTGATGAGCGCGGACCTGGCGGCGAAGATTGGCGCCACCCCCATGGCCCGCTTCGTGGGCTATGCCGTGGCCGGAGTCGAGCCCGACATCATGGGCATCGGGCCGGTGGCCGCCGTGCCCAAGGTGCTGGCCCAAGCTGGGCTGACCCTGGAACAAATGAATGTCATCGAATTGAACGAGGCCTTCGCCGCCCAAAGCCTGGCTGTCTGCAAGGGCCTGGGCTTGGATCCGGCCGACGAACGCCTGAATCCCAACGGCGGCGCCATTGCCCTGGGTCATCCCCTGGGTTGCACCGGCGCCAAGCTGACAGCCAGTGCGTTGCACGAATTGAAGCGCCGCGGCGGGAAATACGCCCTGGTGACGATGTGCATCGGCACCGGCATGGGCGCGGCCGGGATTTTTGAAGCCATCTAGTATTCGGCAATAGGCTGGAGAATCCGGCCTCCAACGATTTGCAAGGAGAACGACCATGTCAGACGCGAAATATCCTACTGGTGGCGAATTCCTGCTGCAGGAAACGGATCCTGCCGACTGCTTCACGCCTGAGGATTTTGACGAAAACCAACGCATGTTCGCCACCACGGTGGACGATTTCACGGCCAAGCATGTCTTGCCCGTTGTCGAAGAATTGGAATACGAAGGCGACACCACCCTGGGCAAGGGCCTGCTGAAAGAAGCCGGCACCATGGGCCTGCTGATGGCCGACATTCCCGAGGCCTACGGCGGCATGGGCAGCAACAAGGCGACCATCATGCTCATCAGCGAGAAGATCGCCCACGCGGGTTCGTTTGCCGTGACCCACGGCGCGCAATCCGGCATCGGCACCTTGCCCATCGTCTACTTTGGCACCGATGAGCAGAAGCAAAAGTACCTGCCGGGCATTGCCACCGGTGAGATCATGACCTGCTACGCGTTGACCGAACCGGGCAGTGGCAGCGATGCCCTGGCCGCCGCGACAACGGCCATGCTGACCGATGACGGCAAGCACTACGTCATGAACGGCACCAAGCAGTACATCACCAACGCCTCGTATTCCGAGATCGTCATCCTGTTTGCCAAGATTGACGGCGACAAGTTCACGGGATTCATTGTCGATTTGTCCAGCGACGGGGTCACCATCGGGGCCGAAGAGAAGAAGATGGGCATCAAGGGCTCTTCCACTTGCGCCATCATTCTCGAAGACGTCAAGGTGCCGGTCGAAAACGTGTTGGGCGAAATCGGCAAAGGCCACCACATCGCCTTCAACATCCTGAATGTGGGCCGCTTCAAGCTGGGCGCCAGCACCACCGGTGGTTCCAAGATGGCCCTGTCTGCGGCCGTGCCCTACACCAAGGACCGCAAGCAGTTTGAGCAACCGTTGTGCAGCTTTGGCCTCATCCGGCGCAAGATCGCCGATGTTGCCGCGGCCATTTTCATGTCCGAAAGCATGCTCTACCGCACCGCCGGATTGCTGGACGTGGCCATCGATACGCTTGATAAAAAGGACGCGGGCTACGACCGCAAGAGCATCCAGCAGGTCGAAGAATTCAGCATCGAATGTTCCATGATCAAGGTCTTTGCCAGTGAGGTTCTCGCCCTTTCGGCTGACGAGTGCCTGCAGATGCTCGGCGGTTACGGCTACTGCCAGGAGTATCCGTTGGAGCGCATCTACCGTGACGAACGCATCAATCGCATTTTCGAAGGCACCAACGAGATCAACCGCATGCTGGTGCCGGGCATGATTCTCAAGAAGGCCATGAAGGGCGAGTTGCCGTTCCTGCAGGCGGCCCAGGCGGTGGCCGACGAGCTGACGGGATTGCCTTCGTTCGAAGAGCCGGGCGAACCCGAATTCCTGGAAAACGAAGCCAAACTGGTGGCCAACATGAAGAAGATCGTGCTGGCAACCCTGGGCATGGCGGCCCAGAAATTCGGCATGGAATTGAAAGACCAGCAGGAAGTGCTCGCCGACATCGCCGACATCACCATGGCCGCCTATGCCTGTGAAAGCGCCCTGCTGCGCACCAAGAAAAAGGTGGCCAAGGATGGCGAAGAAGCCGCCGCCCTGATGGCCAACATGTTCACCCTCTATGTGCACGACGCCATGGAAGACGTCAGCACCTGGGCCCGCAATGTCATGGCCGGCACCGTCGAAGGCGACGAGTTGCGCACCATGTTGGCGGGTCTGCGGCGCTTGACGAAGCATGATCCGGTCAACCGCACCAAGCTGCACGATGCCATTGCCGACAAGGTCATCGAGGCGGAGGGGTACACGGCGGAATAGAACCGATCGGTGTCGAATAAAAAGCCCTGGGCCAGTGGTCCAGGGCTTTTTGGGGCCATGATGCGAGCGGCCTATTTGATCAACGCCATTTTGCGGACCTCAACTTCGCCGCCCATGCGCGCTTCGTAGAAATACACGCCCGAAGAGACGTTTCCGCCCTGATTGTTGGTGCCGTCCCACATCACTTCGCCGCTGGTTTCCACTTGGCCGTCGATCAAGGTGCGCACCAGTTCGCCGCGCACGTTGTAGACCTTTAGAGTCAGGTGCCCGGCAGTCCTAACCGTGTAGGACAATTTGGTTCTGGGATTGAACGGATTGGGAAAATTCGCCACCGCAAATTCGGCCCGTTCAGGCACTGACACCGGTGGGTCGCCCGCTATGGCACCAAAATAGACCAATATCTCCCGGAACAGCAGGGAACGGACCGCCGTCGGCGCTGGGGCCTTCGCGCTGGGGTCGGTATAGACAAACATCAAGTCATAGGGCAGCGATATCACGCGGTTGGATGTGTTGTAAAAATTCAGCGCAGCGGCCGAATATCCGTAGGCGCCGGGATTGCCATTGGGGTCGGCAAATTCCGCCAATCGAGTCACACCCGTACGGGTTGTCACTCCATCAAAGGTATTGATATCCTGGCAACCGCCGTAGGCTATCCAGTTGTTCAGAGGTGAGTGAAAAACGGGGTTGCCGGCCGAAACGATAACCAATGGGGTGGTCTGATTGTCGATGAAATTTCGAATATCGGAAGTTGCAACATTCAAGCCCATGACTACTTCCAGAAATTCCAGCCCGGACGGGCCGGCATTGAAGCCCAAGTCACTGGCCAGGCCATCTCCGGTCATGAACAAATTCTTATTGCCCCCGCTCATCCAATGGAGCAGAGCCCCAATATCATCACTGGCGTCATTGGCGTAGTCGCCATTTGAGAGCGTATTGGCGCCCAGGTCTCCAGACGTATAGACCAGATTATTGTAGTGCTCAAGAGCCGGTCCCCTCGTACGACCGCCCAAACCATTGCCCACACCACTGCTCGGTCCGTTGGTGTAATAAATGTCGTAGTCTGACCCTTGGGCCATAGACGCGTTGGCCATAGCCGCGTACCACTCGTCTTCGCCGCTGCGGTCACCAAAATCGTTCCAGAAGAGGATTCTGGGTGCCGTGTAACCGCCAAAACCATCAGCCTTGATGGTCGGCAGCGCATGCACCACGAAACTCGAATTGTAGGCAAGAGGGTCAGCAAAGTCACCGAAGCCCGTGATATCGGCCGGAAGGGTCGCGTACTGCACGTCACCATCAACCTCATCGCCGGCCCGGAAGTAATAGTGAAGGACATCGCCGGGAAAGAGAGTTCCGGTATCGGGCAAATCAAATTGCCATTGGTTGTCCTGGAATCCCGTTGGTGACGATGACGGTTCCCCCAAGGTCACACCGCTGGTCGCCGTGGTGCGGAAGGCGTCAAAGGTGGGATTGGCATCAATAATATAGTGAAGTTCCGGAGCCCCTATCACTGTTGCCCCAGCGCGAACCGGGACGACCTCAATCAACAGAGTATCCGCCGGATCATTGCGCAGGTGCGCACTAAAGGATCTGTTTTTTGCGGCATCAAACCGCACGTGCAATGATCCAAGATCGGAAAAACTCAGGGCATCCACTTCGGGGAAGTTGTCCTGGGCGAGGTTGGTTTCGCGAGCGGTCATGCCTGGCCCTACGTAGGGGAATACCTTCACGCTGACATTATCGAAATAGGGTGCAGGGTATCCGTCGTCACCGACCCAACCCCAGGCCCAGCCCAATTCATAGACACCCAAACGGATCTGCACTTCATCCCGGCCGGGATTCACCAAATCCGACACATCTTCTGCGACCCGCTCATAGTTCGGCCCGCCGAAATAGACAAAATTTCGGTCCACAAAGTTTCGATCGTCCAGATCCTGGACCGGTCCGGCCGAGCCGTCGGTGTCTGCCGAGTTGATGCCCCAGGTGTAAAAGATTCCGGGTGTGTCAATCGACAGATCCTCATGCCGGTAGACATCAAAGCTGAAGACCATGCCATCATAGGAATCATTGGGCCACAGCATGGGCGGTGAGATGATATCAACCTGGATATGGTGGTTAGGACCCGCCAAGCCACCCGTTGTATTGACAATATAGCCGCCTTGGCCATAGCACCAATTGATGCAGTCGCTGCCCCCGGTACCAGGCACGACGAGACCATCGTCGATGAAGGCCACCTGCCGACTGAGATTGCTCCGGCAGGGATCGGCGTCTTTCAGTCCCGTCCAGAGGGCGGCAAAGTTGCCCACGCCGTCGGGAAAATCCACATACCAATCGCCAAAAGAGTCGTCCTGAAAATCGGTGAAGCTGACGATGTCGGCCTGTCCATCCTGGGTGACCGTTGCGGTGATGTCATCAATCTGGCAGGCACCAGCGCTGGGGTTGACACAATCCGCATCGGACCCGGCGCCGTCAGATTGAAAACGGAAAAGAACAATGATATCGGTCCCAGCTACCAATTCGCTGGGCAGGTAGGTAAAGCCATTGGACACAGCAACGGTGGCTGTGCCATCCCAGCTTTGAATGTCCGTGAACCCCAGAGCGCCTTCGATCTTCGCACTCAAGTGCACATAGTCGTATCCGGGTTCTGTATCGTGTTGCAACGTTGCCGCAATTGCGACGGTGGCACTCGCGGTGGGGTTGACCACTGCAGTGCGGTAAGCCAACAAGTCGTGCCAGTTGCCGCCATACCCACCCGCAATGTCCAACGAATCGCTGCAACTGGCAATCGTCAGG
>JADGEP010000159.1:0-4434 GCA_016744275.1 Candidatus Krumholzibacteriia bacterium
GGCATAATCGGTGCCCACCCGCTGGCGGCATCCGGCGGCCATGAAACGCACTGTTTCTTCACTGACAGCTCCAAATTTATCCAGGATGTCCAACGGCACATCCAAAAGCTCGTGCTTCACTTCATCGGCATAGGTCAGCAATCCTCCCTTGAAGAATCCCGACGACCCCGCCGCCGCCGTGAGCGCGCCGCCCAGCAAACCTGCGGTGCAGGATTCCGCCACGCTTAAGGTCGAACCCGCAGCCAGCATTTGCGCCTGCACAGTTTCGGTCAAGGAAGTGCCGTCGCGGGCAAATACCAAGGGGCCCAATTCAGCATCCAGCATCTCACCCGCAGTCGCCAGAGAGTCTGCATCATTCTCGGATTCTCCGCTCAATCGGATGTCCACCCCGAAGTCTGTCAACCACCAGGACCAGCGCAACGCCGGAAATTTTTCGCGGATACTCGCGCAACGTTTCACCAGGGCCAACTCGGCGATCTGGGCCGTGCGCCACACCAGATGAGGCCGGGCCACGGGCAGTACGCCCTCCTGTTCCAACCACTGCACAACCGAAGGCAACAGGCCCGCCAACTCTGGCGGCACCCCGGGCAGCATGACCAGATGGCGCCCCTTGATGGTTCCCACCAGGCCCGGTGCCGAGCCCACGGGGTTCTTCAAGGCCGTCATGCCCCCTGGCACCTGGCATTGCTTCTCGATCCCCACGCCGACCTTCAGACCCCGGCGTCGCCAACGTTCAGCCAGCAGGTCCCGCACGCCAGCATCTTCGACAAGCGGCACCCCACCCCATCCGGCCACCAGCTCGCGAGTCATGTCATCCGGCGTTGATCCCAAGCCGCCGCTGATGAATACCAGATCACCCGACTCGGTGCGTTGCAAAGCTGCGCCCACGTCAGCTTCCGTATCGGGCACCACTTGGATCAGCGAGACCTGTACTCCGTGCCCACCAAGAGCGCGCTGGATGCGCTGGCTGTTGGAGTCGACGGTGCGCCCTTCAAGCAGTTCATCACCGATGGCGATGATCTTCACCGGCACCACGTCCTCGGCCCCGCGGGCGCTCAAGAAACGAACCGGGCCATCAACCACAGGGTGCCGTGGGTGGCCAGGCAGGCCTGCACCCCGGCGCCGATGTCGTCGGCCATGATGCCCACACCCCCGCCGCCACCCAGTTGCTCAAGCTTGCGCACACCCAGGGGCTTGAGAATGTCGAAAAAGCGGAACCAGAAAAACCCGATGACCCAACCCTGCCACCCGGCGCTGAGAAACAGGAACGTGACCAACATGCCGGCCACTTCATCGATGACCACCAGGCTGGGGTCTTCGCCATGGATGTCTTCCAGCTTCTGGGCCACCGGAATGCCGATGGCCGTCACGACCACCAGCAAAGCCAGATTCAGCCAGAGCGGGATCGGGCCCAGCCAGGTCCAGGCCGCCCACCACATGACGGCAAACAGGGCGCTGGCCACGGTGGCCGGGGCGATGGGTGCAAAGCCGGTGCCGAAGAAGGCGCCAATGGTGTAGAGCAACGGGCGGGGCATGTTGATCCTTTCGGGGTGTGAACGGTCAAATTCCAGTTCGGAACCTAACCCGATCAATCCTCGACGGCAACCCGGACCTGCGGGCATAAAAAAAAGAGGCGCAACCTCATGGTCGCGCCTCTGATTCGTTGGGCTGTCGCCCCAGTCCACTCAACTGGTCTGCAACTGCCTCAGCACCTGTTTGGCCACACACTTGAGGGTATCAAAGACCCCGGTGCCGTCGACGGCCACTGCGCCAAAGTTCTCGTAGCCCTCGGGATTCATTTCTTCGTTCAATTCTTCCAGGGAAAGAGCGTCCGGCATGTCGCGCTTATTCCACTGCATCACGAAGGGAATCTCATCCAGGCTCAGGTCGTATTCCTTGAGGTTGTCGTGCAGGTTGTACAGCGCTTCGATGTTCGCATCAAAACGGGACTCGCTGCTATCGCCGACAAAGACGATGCCATCAACGCCGCGCAGGATCAGCTTGCGCGAGGCATTGTAGTAGACTTGTCCCGGCACGGTGTACAAGTGAAAGCGGGTTTTGAAACCCTTCACTTCACCGAGTTCCAGCGGCAGGAAGTCGAAAAACAACGTCCGGTCCATCTCGGTGGCCAACGTTACCAGCTTGCCCTTGGTCTCAGGGGCCAGCTTTTCGTAGACGTACTGGATGTTGGTGGTTTTTCCACCCAATCCAGGGCCATAGTAGACAACCTTGCAGTTGATTTCTCTGGACGAATAATTGATCAGCGACACAGCTTTACCTCTTTGGAGTGCCTGGTTCAGTCAGCGAACAGATTGTCGATTTCGGCTTCCACTTCTTCAGTGAAATTGTCGTCGAACTGGTCGTACTCTTCGTTGCGGTATTCCAACTTCTCAAACAGTTTCTCGATCACGACATTGAGCTCTTCAACAGCTCGCTTGACCCGCAATCGCACCAACCCCAGCGTCGTGCTCTTGTTGAACAGAACCACCAGCACGACACCCTTGGCAATCTTGCCCAGGTACATGCTGTCTTTGGCACCTTGATGAAACAGGGTGCTGAAGTCGTTTTCGCCAATCAGTTTGGCCAATTGGTAGTTGGCCTCAAAGTCAGCGGCACAGAGGCTCGCAAAACTGGTCAGGTCAAATTCGACCTCAGGTCCGATCTGACTGATCAATTGACCGGTGCGGTCAATCAACAGCACGTTGCTCGCGCGGCTGCTTTTCAGCAGGTCTTCGAGGACGTTGTTGATGGCCCAATAATCTTCTTCGAAGATGGCCCATTCGGCTCTGACCATGGATCGCTCTCCTGCGGCGGTACCCGTTTCCGGATGCGCCGGGACGGTTAGTGAATTGCTTCTGAAAGGAATTATCGTCAGCGAGGACGCCCACTTGACCTGAATTTCGGGAGAATTTGTCTGAATGACCAGTCTCAGAAGGTGCGGCGGAACTGAAAAGCGCGCTGAAGGGTCACTTCGTCGGTATAAGCCAAGGCCCCGCCCACCGGAATACCGGTCGCCAGGCGGGTCAATTCCAGGTTTCGACCCTCCAGCAGCCTCTGGATATACAAGGCGGTGGTCTCGCCTTCCACGCTGGCATCCAGGGCGATGATCACCTCTTTGATCTCATCCTCGGCGATGCGGTCCTGCAACTTGCCAAAGGGCAAATCCTGGGCCCGGACGCCATCAAGTGGTGACAACAGCCCCCCCAGCACAAAATAACGGCCCCGGTAGAAGCCCGCCTTTTCGAAGGGCAGCACATCAATCGGTGTGGCCACGATGCAGATCAGGCTGGTATCGCGGCGCTCGGAAGTGCAAACCCGGCAGGGATCCGGCTCAGTGATGGCACCACAGCGCTCGCAGTTGGTGACCTTGTCCCGGGCTTCGCCGATGGCGGCCACCAATTCTTCGGCCGGCACGGTGGTGCGCTCGCTGCCCGCCACCAGGTGCAAAGCCAGCCGCGTCGCTGATTTGCGCCCCAGCCCCGGCAACCGATTCAGGCTGCGTACCAAACGCTCCAGGGACGGGGACTGGAATTCCCCGCCCTCGTTCAAGTCCTTACCATTGCCGGGTCGGTTCATCTCAACCCATGCCCGGCATGCCGGGAATGTTCATCCCACCGGTGACCGAGCCCATGTCTTTTTCGACCATGGCGTCGACATTGTTGGCGCCTTCGTTGACCGCCGCGATGATCAGGTCCTGCAGGAACTCGATATCATCGGGGTCCAGGCTTTCGGGCGCGATCTGGATGCTCTTGAGCCGGTGCTTGCCGTTCATGACCACTTTAACCTGGCCACCGGCTACCTCGGCGGTGACTTCCTTGCCTTCGAGCTCTTCCTGGGCCTTGGCCATCTTGGCCTGCATCTGCTGGGCCTGTTTCATGAGCATGCGCATGTCCATGTTGTCTCATTCCTCTTCGCGGTTGAATTCCCATTAACTACAGCGAGACTCTATTCGCAATCTACTTGCCGGGTTTGTCCCAGTTTTCCCGATCACTCTCGAGCAGGGGCTTGCCGCCCCCCATCATATCGACCAAATCTCCCAAAGCTTCGTCGCCCTCGCAGGCCTTGTCCAATTCTTCGCGGTGGGTGGGCGCCACTTCTTGCCGGATCTCTTCGGTCACTTCCTTGGCCTGGCCCCGTTGCCCCAGCACCAAATCGACCTTGATGCTCTTGCCCCACAGCTTGCCCGCCACTTCGCCAATGGTGTGGCATTCGCCCGAAATGCTATTGACGGCGAATTTCTTATCCTCGGCAAATGATACGGTCAATTGCCCGCTCTCGCTCATGTGCGGCAGGCCCGTCATCAGGCACGAGCCCAGGCGCGGGTACTGCTTCATCAACTGATCGATCAGTTGCGTCCATCCGGGCACGGCTCGATCAGCCGCTGCCATGTCCGGTGCATCGGAAGAAGCGGAAGAAGCAGAAGAAGCAGAAGTA
>JADGEP010000159.1:4466-8461 GCA_016744275.1 Candidatus Krumholzibacteriia bacterium
TTTCGCCCCGGGTGTTCCCACGTAGGATTGCTTAGCCACCGGCGCAGCGGCCGCGTGGGCTTTCACGCCGCCTTGAGCCGCTCCGCCAGGAGCTGCCCCGCCACCGGCACGACTGGCCGGTCGGGCCTGTTGGCCACCGCCACCGCCACCGCCACCGGTGAAAGCCGGGCCGCCGCCGATGGCGCCCAGGCGCCGGGCCAGCTCCGACAACAGCACCCGTGATTCGAAGCGGCAATATTCCACCACCGAAGCTTCCAACAAAATGCGCGGCTGGGTGCTGCGGTGGATGCGTTCGAAATGCACTCCCGAACGGTCGATCAACGCCAACAGATCCTGCTCCGAAAAGTTCTCGGCCTGGGTCTGCAGGCGTTCGACCATGTCCGGCGGTAGGTCCACCATGGCGGCCAGCTCCACATCGATTTTCAACATCATCAGGTTGCGGAAGTTTGTCACCACGCCACGGGCGAAGGCGTCCAGGCTCTGACCTGTCGTGGCCAGATTATCCACCAGCCGCAGGGCCCGGGCCGGATCGCGGGCGATCACCGCTTCGTTCAACTCCATGAACAACTCTGAGCGCACCAAACCAAAGGCCGAAACAACGGTGTCTTCATTGATCACGCCATCGCATCCGGCGATCACTTGATCCAACAGGCTCAAGCCATCGCGCACACTGCCTTCGGCCAGAGAGACCAGGATGCGTTTGCCCGAATCCTCCAGCTTGATGTCTTCGGCGGTGGCGATCATGTCCATGCGGGCGCCCAATTCGTCACGGCTGAGCAGGCGGAAATCAAAACGCTGGCAACGGCTGAGAATCGTGCGCGGCAATTTGTTGGGTTCGGTGG
Source organism: Candidatus Krumholzibacteriia bacterium (assembly GCA_016744275.1). GTDB lineage: Bacteria > Krumholzibacteriota > Krumholzibacteriia > LZORAL124-64-63 > LZORAL124-64-63 > JAGRNP01. The sequence continues at coordinate 5,309 of JADGEP010000159.1, forward strand.
TCGCAAAAAAGAAGAATACCCGCGCTGGCGGCTCTTCCAGAATCTTCAACAGCGCATTAAACGCGCCTTTGGACAACATGTGCACTTCATCAATGATGAAGACCCGGCTGCTGCCCTCGCTGGGCGAATACTGGGCCATGTCCCGCAACTCACGGATGTTGTCCACACCCGTATTGCTCGCCGCATCAATTTCCAACACATCGAGGTAATTGCCCTTGGCAATGCCGACACAAGTCTCGCAGGTTCCACAAGGATCGCCCTCACGATTTGTTTGGCAATTGATAGCCTTGGCCAACAGTCGCGCCACCGTTGTCTTGCCACACCCGCGCGGCCCACTGAACAGGTAAGCGTGGCTCAGCTTGTCCTTACGCATGGCCGCCCGCAAAGTCCCCGTCACATGGGTTTGCCCCACCACATCAGCAAAGGTCTCCGGCCGGTATTTGCGGGCAATCGCTTGATAAGACATGGTGCTCCAAGGGTCAGATTCTGCGGGTCTTTGTGAAGGGGGAATTTAGCACGTCTTTGGGGAAAAAGGTAGTTGGGGATTGGGGATTTGCGGGTTCCTGTTTTGGTGTTTGGGGTTGAGGGAGGGCTTTCGGGGACGGCTTCCGCCGACTTCCTGTCGGCAGAAGCCTCGCACTCCGGCCCTTCCGCCATCCATGGCTCCAGGACCTCCGTGACGCCCCGAAAACCCTCCCTCAACCCCAAACACAAAAACCCCGTTCTCCCCAAACCGCCCCAACCCAAAAACCTCTCCCCCAAGCGAGCGCAGCAAAGCGACACCCCCCACCGAAGGTCCCCACGACGGCTTGTTCTTCCTCTTCGATTATACGGGTCGTGGGTGCAGGGGTGTGTTGGTCTGCTCTGGGGGCGTTGGCGCAGGTTCTGGAGCCATGGATGGCGGAAGAACCGGAGCCCGAGGTGCGTCGCGACAGGAAGTCGCGGCGCGCCGTCCCCCAGAGCAGACCAACACACCCCTACACCCAAAAACATCAATACAATCAAAGAGGAAAAAAAGTGGGCCAGGCTGACGACGCACACACCAAAGGGAACGTACCGTTGCTACTTTCCAGTCCTGGCGGAGTTAGTGCTTCAATGTCACACCGGGCCTGGCCCATCATGCCAATCTGATAATTGGCTGGGGCCCTCAAGACAGAAAGCCCCCGCAATGTTGGTGGAGATGAGCGGGATCGAACCGCTGACCTCTTCGTTGCGAACGAAGCGCTCTCCCAACTGAGCTACACCCCCAACATTTTCGCATATTGAGTTTTATGGCGGAGAGGCAGGGATTCGAACCCTGGGAACATCGAAATGTTCAACGGTTTTCGAGACCGCCCCGTTCAACCACTCCGGCACCTCTCCACAATATTTCAAACAACGGTCTATGGCCACTCGGGGGCATTCCGGGATATTTCGGAAATCCGAAGGCCACGCCTAGACCGTAAGGCATGGCGGAGAGGCAGGGATTCGAACCCTGGGTACATTGCTGTACACCCGCTTTCCAGGCGAGCCGATTAAGCCACTCTCGCACCTCTCCACTTGAACTGACGGGGCAATATAGCATCCGGATTTGCCAAAAGCAACGCCGGCGGCGGGAAAATCGCCCGGGTTCAGCGATTACGCCTCTGGGCAAAGAAATCGCTGAGCATGGCGCTGCACTCTTCGGCCAGGATTCCGCCCACGACCTCGATCCGGTGCTGGTAGGGGTTGCCATCCAACAACCGGGCGGTGCTGATCACGCCGCCGGCTCGCGGATCCGCCGCGCCAAAGATGACTTTTCCCAGACGAGATAGCAGAATCGCCCCACTGCACATGGTGCACGGCTCGAGGGTGACGTACAGGCTGGCACCATCCAGGCGCCAACTGTCGCCCTGTCCACCGGCCGCTCCAATGGCCAGGATCTCGGCATGGGCCGTCGGATCCTGCAGGCTTTCCACCTGATTGTGGCCCCGGCCAATCACCCGCCCTTCACGCACCACCACCGCCCCAACCGGCACCTCGCCCTTGTCGGCGGCCTGGCGCGCCTCGTTCAGCGCCTCACCCAGCCAACGCTCGTGGCTGGCAAAGGCGGCAAAAGCTTCGTTGTTCATGGGACTGATCCCATCTGGGTAACCAGGTTTCCGCCCAAGTCCCGCACTTCAACTTTGATCTGCCAGGGCTTGGCCACTTCAGGCGAGCCCTCCCGCGGCCAAATCACCTCGGCCGCAAAATCTTCACTGAGGCTGTCGCAGATCCGGTCGGCGGGATCCAGGCGCTCCACCGTTCCATCGGGCAGTATCAGGCGGGCCCCAGCTACGGCCGTATACATGTCTTGCGCACTGCACTTGACCACAAATCCATTTGCCGTGGGCTCCACCTCCAATTCGCTCAGTTTTGGCGGCGTATTGTCCAATAGCAGCGGCCCCAGAAATTCTTCATTTTCCCGGGCCAGATGTTTCGGATTGTCCCGGCCATCGCTGGCTGTCAAACGCAGGTTGTACACGCCATCGGGCACCTCAGAAGTGTCCCAACTGGCGAGGGTCTCGCTGGTCTCGTACACCCCCGGCCGCCGCGCACTCACCGAGCGCCAGGCTTCGGTTCCTGCCCGCTGGTAGTCCAGCCGGTAGCTGATCCGGTCCCCGTTGGGATCGGTTCCCTGCCAGGTGAAGATCCGCACCGAACGCCCCTGGGCCCCGCGGTCCGGTCCCGCCCAGGTATTGGGCACCACGTTGCGGCTGAATTCGGCCTGTAAGCCGCTGCGGAATCGCTGGGTCACATTCTCGCCGCCATTCATCATACCGCCCAGGTGCACATCCTTGAGGTGCTCCATGCGGAAATCAGCGATAACCGGCGCCTTGTTGTCCTGCCAGGCGCTGACCGAGACTTCCATCACCTTCCAGGCTGCGTCCGAATTTTTAGAGGCGAATTCCACCCGCCACTGTAAAAAGCGGCTGGCGGGCAGGTCAATTTCATGATCGCTGTCGCGCCAGGACCGGCTCCACTCGGTCCAACTGTCATCAGGCACCGAACGGTTGCCACCACGCACCGACCACTTCAGTTCACCCTCGCCACCATCACCCCACCAGATCAGGCGACCCCAATCAACGATCTGGCCGCCGTCCACGGCCGGGCTCAGGGCCTGGCCCGGCCGGGCTCCATCCTCACCCAATTCGA
>JADGEP010000015.1:0-15916 GCA_016744275.1 Candidatus Krumholzibacteriia bacterium
GTCCAAGAGACCGCGGCGCAGAGCGTCGCTATCGATGGCATGAGGCACGATATCAAACACGGGATCCTCCGACTCAACCACCGGAAACCGGCGGGATAAAAACCACTTCGTCGCCGGCGCTCAGGGCGTGATCCAGCGGGCGGTACTCTTCGTTGACCGCGACCTTGATTTGTTCTGCGGCCAGGGTGAAGCCGTGTTTCTGGCGCAGCTGCTCGTACAACTCGGCGGCCGTCTGGGCCGCTGTTTCCAGGGCTTCGCCCGAAGACCCGGCCTGCTCCCGCAAGGCGGCGAAATAGCGAACGTTGATCAGGCTCATGGTTGCAACTCCTCCCATTGACGAACATTGTCCGGTGACAACCCGATGGCCAGCACCTGTTTTGATATGCCATAAGGCCCATGGGCCAGGATCGGCTCTTTCAAAATGAGCCAATGGCTGGCGCCGCCCATCAGGCCCAGATTGATTTTTTGCTGGCCCGCCTGGGGCTCGGTCCGGCCCATGCTTTCAATTTGCACCCTGGGCAGGTCAACGGTCCAGCGCAATCCCGCGCGCAAAACGATATTCCGCGGCCCCACCAAAGTGGGACGCAGGACAGTTGCCCGGAAATCGGCGACCAACCAGAGGGCGCCATAGGCGCTGATCGAAGTGAAAATCCAGGCCGCCAACAGGCTCCAGCGGGCGAGCAGAAAATGGACCGCCAGGACTTCGGCCAGGGTCAGAAAAAGAAGGCCAAATACCAAGCCGGCCTGGCCGCTGCGCTGATGGCAGGAGAATGTCGACCATCCGGCGGGAGCATGGGGCCGGGAGCGCCACGAGCCAAAAACGTAATAAAACACGCCGATCTCAGAGGCGAACAGCCCGGCCAATCGCTCGTGATTCACCAATTCAAGGGCCACTTTTCGCAACTGGTTCAGTGGATCGGCGCTGTGGTCGCGGTCAGCTTTGCGCAGAGTCGTTGCTGTCCGCCAAATGATCCAACCCAGCACGCCAATTTCCAGCGGGGCCACCAGGTATTCAAGTATACGCAGCGTTTGTTGGTGGTCGGCAGGCAAAATCTGAGCGGCCAGTACCAAGCTCAGGATGACCACCGGCGCCACCCGCACCGCGTGCCAACCTCGGCGCCGGACAACGAGAAAATAAAACGCCAGCGGCACGATCACCACCAGATCCACGGCCATGCCGGCGGCAAGGGCCTGGGAACCGTTCATCTGGGCCAGCCGACCGGCCAGAATCAGCGCCACTGCGTACACGACAGCCACCAACCCCAGGAACAGCAGCGGTGTCAGGCTGTGGGTGGCAATTGTCTGTGTCCTGATGGCCATTTGCGGTCCTCTTTCGATCGGCTATAGCTTTGGCGAGGCCTGATCAAGCGGGCGATGGTCAGCCGTCTCAAATAAACAACGCCCACGCCGAAGCGCCATGATTTTTGCCCAATTCGGCTCATCTGTTGACAGGTTAGGGCTCAGGGCACAATCTTGGCGCTCCAAACGAATCCGTGCACGCTTCAGCCAAGGATCATTTTCATGTCCGAGTTCTGCCGCCGCCTCGTATTTTTCACCGCCGCCCTGGCGACCTTGATGGTCCTCGGCTGCGCCTCCCTGCAAGACACGGACTTTGGCGCGATCCTGGACGACATGGCGTCCACCGAACTGGACGAAGCCACCGTCCTGGCCGGTTTGAAAGATGCCCTCAAAGTCGGCAGCGGCAATGCCGTGAGCACCACCTCCACCGTCGACGGCTTCCTGGGCAACGCCCTGTTGCGCATCGCGGTGCCCGAGCAATTGGCAGAGCCCGCTTCGACCCTGCGCCAGATTGGCCTTGGGTCCTACGTCGATGAGCTGGAAGTGGCCATGAATCGCGCGGCTGAGCAAGCCTCCGGCGAAGCGCGCGGCATCTTTTGGCAGGCTGTGACCCAGATCACGATTACCGATGCGTTTGGCATCCTGAACGGGCAAGACACCGCCGCCACCGAATACTTTCGTTCCCGGACCGAGGCCGAACTGCGGGCCAAATTTTTGCCCATCGTGGCCGAAAAAACCGACTCGGTGGGCCTGGGCAGTCTCTATGGACGCGTTTCCAACGCCTATGCCGCGATTCCGTTGACCGAAAAGCCCGATTTGATCGACCTGGATGCCTACGTCACGGAAAAAGCCCTCGCCGGGCTATTCAGTGAATTGGCCCTTGAAGAACAGGCCATCCGGCAGGATCCCGCCGCCCGCACCACGGCGCTGTTGCGTAAGGTGTTTGGGCAGTAGGGCCTATATTGTTCTTCCGGGGGTGAACATTTCACCCCCTTCCCAAACTCCCGCAAAAATGCCACAATACCAGCATACCCCCTCGACCTTGCTCAAATAGAATCCAAGGAGCCTCTCCATGACCCGGATTTTCCCGAGAATCCTGCTCTGTGCTATCGCCATTTCGACCCTGATGCTCGGCGCCTGCACTCAATCATCCGAAGACGCCGCGACCGATAGTCGGACCGCGCCTTCACGCCATTACACCATGGCCGAGTTCATGAAGACCACTTCCATCGGCGGCGGGTCATTCAACCATGACGACACCAAGCTTTTGGTCTCGTCCAATGAGTCGGGCGTCTTCAACGTCTACGAACTCGACCTTGCGACCAATGCCCGCACCGCTGTCACCGAAGGCGACGACACCACGTTTGGTGTTGGCTACATGCCAACCGACGATCGCATCCTCTACACCAGAGACCAGGGCGGCAACGAGAACAATCATTTGTTTCTGCGCGATCTTGACGGCACAGTCTCCGAACTGACCAACGGCGAAGAAACCAAAGAATCTTTCTGGGGATTCAACAATGACCTGAAAACATTTTTCACGGTCAACAACGAACGCGACGCCCGCTTTTTTGATCTTTTTCAGTGGGATGCAGCCACCCTCGAGAAGCGCATGATCTATCGCAACGAAAGTGGCATGCAGCCTTCGGTCATTTCCGCTGACGCGCGCTGGCTGGCTCTCGACAAGCCCAATACCACCAACGATTCAGACATCTATGTGCTTGACCTGGCCAACGGTGGCGAGCCTCAGTTGATTTCCGAGCACGAGGGCGACGCCAGTTTTGGATCGCACACTTTTGATGTCGACAGCAAGTTTCTTTATTACACCAGCAACGCCGAAGGCGAATTTGCACGGCTGCTGCGCTACGAATTGGCGACCGGAAATCACGAGGAAGTCTACGCCAGCGACTGGGGTGTGGCCTTCGCCTACTACAGTCGCCTGGGCACCTATCGTGTCATTGGTACCAATGAAGATGGGTACACCAAGGTTCAAATCACCCACAACGGTGCCGAATTGAAGGTTGAAGGCCTTCCTGACGGAACCGTATCGGGCATCTCTTTCTCAGACTCCGAGAAGCTGATGAAATTGACCGTCTCCGGTGACGCCATGCCCGGCAACATCTTCGTTTATAATCTGGAATCCGGTGCCGTCACTCAGGTCACCGAGACTCTCAATCCCGACATCGATACGAACGATCTGGTGACCAGCAAAGTCGCCCGCTTCGAGGCCCGCGACGGCATGGTCATCCCCGGCCCGCTGTACAAACCCATTGGTGCCAGCGCCGAGAACAAAGTTCCCGTGATGTTGTGGATTCACGGTGGCCCCGGTGGCCAAAGCCGCGCCGGCTACAGCGCCGAGAAACAATTCCTGCTGAACAACGGCTACGCCCTGTTCGCAGTGAACAACCGCGGATCATCCGGCTATGGAAAGAGTTTCCTGGCCGCCGATGACGGCAAGCACGGCCGCGAGCCCCTGTGGGATTGTGTAGACGCCAAGGAATACCTCAAAACCCTCGACTGGGTGGATCCCGACCGCATCGGCATCATGGGCGGCAGCTACGGCGGTTACATGACCCTCGCGGCGCTGGCCTTTGAGCCCGAGGAATTTGTGTGTGGTGTGGATATTTTCGGCGTCGCCAACTGGATCGCCACCCTGGAAAACATCCCGCCCTATTGGGAAAGCTTCCGCCTGGCGCTCTACAACGAGATCGGTCATCCGGAAAAGGACCGCGAGTTCCTGCATCTGACTTCACCGGTTTTCCACGGCGACAAAATCACCAAACCGTTGATGATCCTACAGGGCGCCAACGACCCGCGGGTTTTGCAGGCCGAAAGTGACGACATGGTGGCTGCGATCATGGAGAACGGAGGCACTGTGGAATACATGGTCTTCGATGACGAAGGCCACGGCTTCCGCAAATCCAGCAACCGCATCGCCGGCTTCAACAAGATGCTCGAATTCCTGGACACCAACCTCAAGGGCACCGAGTAGCCCCCTAACAAAAATCCCCCGACCCAAGTGGGCCGGGGGCTTTTTTCACAGTCAGCCTCGGTCTACGAAACTTCGACGGCCTCAGCCTCGGCCGTTTCAATTTCCGCCATATTCCACTGGGCGCTCTCGTCGTTCGGGTTTTTCTCCAGAACGCCTTCCAGAATTTTCCGCGCGGCCGCAACTCCGGTGCCGTCGCTGTCGGTTTGCCACAAGACGACGGCCAGATCGTTGGCTGCCTGACTGTGCTCTGGACATCGGGCCAGGACGGCCTCAAACAGGCGGCGAGCTGAATCCAGGTACCCTGCGCCAAAATCCTCTTCACCGGCGGTGACCCACTTGTCGGCCTGCCACATTTCTAAGGGCACCAAATCGAAGTGCAGGGATTCGGGCATGGGCTGAAAGTGCAGGCCTGGCACAAAGCCCCGTTCGATCAGCCGATTGAGCTGGAAGTCACCGGTGGTCCGGGCATCCGGAGCCAAATTCCACTTGCGGCGGAAAACCTCAAATTTTTCATCCAACATTTCGCCGTAGTCCAGGCTGTTGTCGACAAAACTGCGGCTGCCGTAGTGGTGAATGAAGCAATCAGTGGCCACCACGGCGCCAAACCCGGACAGGAAAGTGCGCATGCAGAAGTCCGTGTCTTCGTAGTTGCCCAAGCCGTAGCTCTCATCCAGGCCTCCAATGCGCAGCATCACTTCACGGCGCATCAGCAGGCAAAAGCCGACCACCCACAGGGCCGGTGCCGTCTCGCCCGCTTTGGCTGCTGCCAGTTGGTCGGCGAATTGGGGCAAACCTTCCAGGGTGGTTTCATCATAGGTCACAACCGGCAGTTTCTGACCGCCAGTGATTTGATTGGTCACCGGGCCCACCAGACCCAGTCGCGGGTCATCCTCCAAGGGGCGCATTAGCCTATCCAGCCAGCCGTCCGTCACCACCGTATCGCTGTTCAACAGGCAAAGATACTCGCCCGTTGCAGCCGCCAGGCCCACGTTGTTGCCCCCAGCAAAGCCCCGGTTCTCGCCATTGCAAATGACTTTCACCTGGCCAAACTGGGCTTCAAGTTCCGCCAAATAGTCCAGCGTATCCTGGCGCGATCCGTTGTCGACAAAGATCAATTCGTGGCGCGGGTCCGTGTGGGTAAGCAAGGATTCCGCGCACTGACGGGTGTAGTCCAGCGCGTTCCAGGTCAGGACAATCACCGAGGCCCGGGGCTTCTCCGCCACCGGTTTTGGCAACCGCGAACGCAGCTGCGGAGACGCGTAAAAACGCACCTGATTTTCTGCCGTGGGTTCCATGTCATCCTCACCGACCAGGCGGTAATCCGGGCGCGCACGGCCAAACCAGATGCGGTTGAACAAGGCGATATTGGCTTCGGTTTCTTTCCACCGCTCGGGGCCGCTTTGGGATTCGTAGTGGTAAACCAGGCTCTCGCCCATGTAGACCACCCGCCAACCCAATTCACCCGCCCGTAGGCACAGATCCACATCTTCGTTGCCGTTCCAGAATTCCTCGTTCAGGCCACCCAACTCGGCATACAGTTCGGACCGGATCATCAGGCAGGCGCCGGTGACAATCTGCACCTCATGATTGACGCGCGCACCGGGCATGTTCAATGGCTTCCGGTAAGACAAATGCATGCCACCAATGATGTGTGGTTGCTTCTTCGGAAAATCCACCAGAGCCACGCCACCATGCTGGATCGTTTGGTCCGCGAATATGAGACATGCACCAGCGATGCCCACGGTGGGGTCCTGATCCAGGCAGCTGACCATGGGCTCCAGCCAACCCGGCAGCACTTCCATGTCGTTGTTCAATAGCAGGGTGTAACGGCCGGTGGCCGCCTTGGCGCCAAGGTTGCAGCCCTGTGAGAATCCCAGATTCTGAGGGTTGTTGATAGCACGCAGCCGCCCTCGACCTTCATTCTCAGCCAGCCATTCGGCGGTGCCGTCGCTGGACCCATTATCAACCACAATGATCTCGTAGGTGTAGGGCACCCGGACCTCGTGGATCGAGTCCACGCAGACTTTCGTCAGCTCAAGCTTATTGTACACCGGGATGACGATGGAAACGTCGGGGCGCTGGGAAGACATGAATTCCGTCCCTCCTGGGGGAAAACTGGTCAGCAATTGGCCAAAACACCGGCGATTGGCCGGCAAAAGCATGGATTCTAAAGAGATCTGCAATTTTCGGGCGAGGTGGATACTCTGGACTCTTGACTCCCGGCCCGTTGGCGGCTATTCTCCCGCTAGTCCTTTAACCGTGGCCCGTGAGCCCGCAAGGTATGAAGCATGAACTCCGCCATAAATGAATCAGAAGCCACCTAACGCAGAATGCGTTCGGTGTTTTTTTTGCCCAGGAACCAACCCTTTAAACTGACGTCAGAGAGCGTCAAAAGGAGCCTCCCGATGATGACCACCGCTGAAGCTGCGCCTAACGCCATCCGCCATTCCGCCATGTTCCAGGCGCCCGGCCGCCCCTTGCCCTTGGCCCGCCGGCTGGCGGTGCACAACCAGGTCGTGCGCAGCATCCGTGACTTTTTTCGGACTTCTGAGTTCCACGAAGTGCCCGTCACCGCCTTGGCCGACCACCTGGCGCGGGTACAACTTGAAGGGATGATCGCACGCGGCTTCAAGGCCGTTTGGTGCGAGAGCGAGATCATGCCCAAGGGCGGCAAACTCGAGCCGAAAAACTTGCGCGGATTCAAACTCATCGAGGCTTCACAGCAGGGCTTGCCACTGGACAACCTCTGTGACCTGGCCGAGCGCCTCGTCAAGACGGTCGCCGGCCAATTAAGCGCCAACCTGCTCGGCGGCATGAGCGTCACGCGGCTGGACCGCATGATCAACAGTCGTCACGAGCGCCTGACCTACAGCCAGGCTCTGGACATCCTGCGGGCCAAGGGCTGGGATCTCGAATTTGGTGCGGAATTGCCTGAGCCAGCCAAAGCCACCCTGACCCGCCACTGCGGAAACCAACCGTTCTTTTTGACCAACTTGCCGGTGGGTTTGAAAATGCCCGGCGCCGCCAATACCACCGGCCAACCCGGGGTGTGCGATTCTTTCCACTACATCCTGCCCTATGCCGGCCTGACTTTTGACGGCTCTGTGCGCGAAGGCGACAAGGCGCCCGCCGGATTCAGTCTGGATCTCGGCAGATTGCTGCAATACCTGATGGGTCTGGCCAACATCGTCGATACGCTGATCGATCCGATGGACCGGGTGGTCGGCGTCATGAGCGCCGCTCCATCGGGAACGGGGTTGAGTCGTTCACGCGGAACCGGTTGAAAATCACTGGTGATTTTGACTATCCAGTTGTGGTGCTCTCAAGTCATGTTCTTGGTGGACGCGAGGTGAGAGTCGTGTACGATATTGTGGAACTGCGGCGTTACTTCGAGGACGCTGTGAAAATCAGGGGCAAGCACCCAGTCCCGGTCGACCAGCTCCTCGAAGACGCCGTGGAATTTGCAGTCAAGCCCGCGCGCCACCATACCCGCTGCATCTCGACCATCAGCCCGAACATTGAATCAGAACCTGACGCAATTGCTCAGCCACGAAAGGTTTTTGCAGGTAATGATCAGGTTGGTCAGAGCCAAACCCCCGGGCAATGTCTTCAGCTGGAAAACCGCTGCAGATGACGATCGGCACTTCTGCATTCAAGGCCCGGATTTCCTGCATGGCTTCCTTGCCATCCATGATCGGCATCGAAAGATCCAGCATCACGACATCGATTTGCGCACCTTGTTTGTAGAAGTGATCCACGGCCTCCTGGCCATTGCCCGCTGCGATGACCTTCTGCCCCAGGTGCTCCATGATCCGCTTCACGATCCGCGCCACGCTGGGCTCATCTTCAGCTATCAATACCGTCAGGCAACTCAATTCGCCTGCTGAAGCCTCTGCTTCTGTGTCTGCGCCGGTACTGGTCAGGTCTAAATGCGGCAGCGCCACAACGAACGTGCTTCCCTTGCCGAGCGCACTGTCCACGGCTATGGAACCGCCATGTCCCTGCACGATGCCCAGCACTGAAGCAAGCCCCAGCCCCCGGCCGGCAAATTTGGTGGTGTAAAATGGGTCGAAGATTTTGTTCTGCGTTTCTTCATCCATGCCGCAACCCGTATCTGTCACGGAAAACAGAACGTAAGATCCGGCCGGCAAGCTGCCCGACGGGAACTGGGATTTGGCCTCAGCGTCATTCAAAGTGCTGAGGCGGCCGGTCACCCGCACCGTTCCTTCGTTGCCCGACAAGGCCTCGGACGCGTTGGTGATGAGATTCATCACGACCTGTCCAAGCTGGGAAGGGTCCGCTTCCAATAGGGGCAGATCCGGGGCCAGGTCAATTTCGAAATGGGCCTTCTTCGACAGGCCAACCTGCAATATTTCTCCCATTTCGCCAATCAGTTCGGCCAGATCGACATTTTCCAACTGAAAATGAGTGCGGCCAGCATAGGCCAACATCTGACGGCACAGGTCGGTCGCCCGGCGGGCGGCGCGCTGGATTTCCAGCAAAGACTCTCGCGCCGGCGGTTGGTCTTCAAGGTCAGTCAGGGCCAACTCGGCGTTGCCCACGACAGCCTGCAACAAGTTGTTGAAGTCATGGGCAATGCCCCCCGCCAATACGCCGAGGCTCTCCAACTTCTGGGTGTGCTGAAATTCCTGTTCGAAGCGGCGCCTCTCGGTGATGTTCATGACCCCGGCCAAAGCCCCCGCGTACTTCCCTTCATCATCGAAAAGCGGACCAGTTTCCAGGGCCGTGACAATGCGCTCCCCGGACTTTGTGATGAATTCGAAATCGTGTTGCTCATCGATCCCTTGTTCACGGCGCTTGAGATTGCGTTCGGAAATTTTCCGACCGCGATCGTCCATGAATTCAAACAGGTGCTTGCCCACCATTTCTTCGGCAGAGTATTCAAGCATGGTCGCCATGGCGGGGTTCACAAAAACGGTGACAGCATCGGCATCGATTTCCCAGATGCCTCCGCGCGCCAGTTCCACCAGGCGCTGGTAGCGTCCTTCGGACTGATCTTGCGCCTTGCGGGCCTGCAACTCGGCCCGCATATCCAGGACAACACAATGAGATCTGAGAAAGCGACCTTCTGCATCGCGGACCGCTTCGCCCTGAATGCGAACCGATACTTTTTGGCCACCCTTGGCGACCAATTCCAGGTTGTGACTGCCACTGCAACCATTGCTTTGCAATTCCTGAAACGTTGCGGTAAACAGGCTTTGGCTCGCGGGGGCAAAAAAATCGACCAGCGGCCGGTTCAGGACTTCATCCAGCTCGTAGTCCAGCAGCTTCAGCCACATCTTGTTGACCAGCAGAATGGTGCCATCTGAGCTCAGGGTTTGATAGGCGAGGGGGGCGTCTTCGTAGAGAGTCTTAAAGTCAGACTCGAACTCGGCAAAGAGGTGATCTGAGTGGGGCATCTATCACTCGCATTCGCGAAGTAGGCCTAGGGTCGGTGTTGGCCTCCATACCGTCACCGACGTGAGGAAACCACGATACCAAGCGCCCCGTTCTCAGGCCATGTTTTTCTTTTCATGCAGGCGGCGGAACGTGAAGTAGCCGATTGTTGGTTCCACCAGTTTTTCAAACTGCCAGAACGGCATTGTCAGCACTTCAGTATGTGTGCCGGCGTTAAAAGCAATGGATTCAGCGCGGATCAGACTGCCAGCCACAAAAACTTTCATGGCGTAGAGGTTGCCAAAGGGAGGCATCGCCCCCATTTCGCAGCTGGGAAACAGCGCCACAAAATCTTCTTCGAGCGCGAGACAGATCGTATGGGCATCGGCCGTGGTGCGCAGCAGGTGGAAGTCGACCTTGCTATCAGCGGGCAAGACCGCCATCGCCAACTCGCCATCCAATTTCACCATCACGGTCTTGGCAAAAAGACGGCCGGGCACGCCAGCTTTGAAAGCGACATCCTGGGCGGCGTAGGCGTTCGGGTGGGTGTGCAATTCGAAATCGACGTTGTTCCGGGTGAGATAGTCCAGCAGCTTGGGGCAGGGCATGACAATCCTCCCATGGCAGAAGTCTCGCGACCGGACCGAAACCGATCGGAAATCTCAATATAGAGGCCATCAAATCAGCCGGCGACCGGCATCACCATATCTTTTGTTCCAGCAGTTGCTTTTCCGCCGCCTCGGGCCAGCCCCGATTGGCCGCCGGACTGGCCGGGCTTGGGTGCAGCACCGTGCCGATTTTTTCGGGCCGGTGCGCCACCAGATCGAGATCGGCCTTGGCGCCAAATAGCGACTCCAGCTTCTTGCGCGCAAAGCCCCCAACACCAACAACCCACTGGGGCTCATACAGCTCGACCAGCCGCCGCAACCGCTGATCACAGGCCGCAAACAAAGGTTCGGTCTCGTGTTTGGGCAACTTGTCGGGGGTGCGGTTGCGGGCACTTTCTTCCATAAAAACCAGCGGGCAATAGTTGACCACAAAATGGTCGGCAAAGAAGGCTTCCGGCGTGCCCAGTTTTTCGGCAAAAAAGCCCCACAAGCGCCGTCCGCTGACCTCTGAGCGGGGACAATCCAATCCCTGCACCGGCCGCTTCGGGTGTTCGGGATCAGGCTGCCCCACCTGCCCTGACAACTGCAGAAAATCCCGCACCGCCGCGATTTCACCAAAAGGCACGCCCGTCTGCACCATGCCCCACGGGCCGGGATTCATCCCCATCAACAAGACTCGCCGTTTGGTCGCGCCCCAGCGCTGTACGTAAGAAGCGTGCATACCCCAGGCATAGTTCAGGGGGTTGTAGACCCAGGCGACCGGATCGCCGAACTCGAGATCATTGACCGCATCACGCAAAGTGGCGGTTGCGGCCAGTACTTTTTTGGCTAGGACGCCATCTGGCTTGGTGGTCTTCTTCAATGGAGCCTCTATCCGTTGTTGCCGTGTGCCCGGCTATTGCCCTCTGCAGAACCTGTGCTATTGTTGCCGGGTCGCGCATTTTTATCCAGAAGATTTCCGAGGATGGAAGTTTCATGTCGAAACGCATCGCTGCCTTGTTGCTTGTTGCCGCCACTCTCATTTTGAGCGCCTGCAGTCCGGGAGCCAGCAACAACGAGTCCGTCGCCGACCTCATCTTCACCGGTGGTGTCATCCTGACTGCCGACGACGCGCCGGCCACGGCCATCGCCCTTGCCGACGGGCGCATTCTCGCCGTTGGCGACGATGCCTCCATGGAACCTTTGATTGGCCAAAACACCAAGATTGTCGCCCTGGATGGAGCGGTGGTTTCGCCCGGCTTCAATGACAGCCACGCCCACCTCTATGGACTTGGCAAATCCCTTGGACAAATCGACCTCATGGGAACCAATTCGGCCGAAGCCGTCGTCGAAATGGCGAGGACAGCCCACGCTGATTTGCCCGCCGGCACCTGGCTCGAAGGCCGGGGCTGGGATCAAAACGACTGGCCTGGCAAACAATACCCGACGGCAGCCATGCTCGACGCGGTGACCGGTGATCGCCCCACCGTTTTGCGCCGGGTGGACGGGCACGCCGCCTGGGTCAACACCGCCGCCTTGCGCGCCGCGGGCATCACGGCCGAAACAGCGGACCCCGACGGCGGCGAAATCCTGCGCGACAGCCACGGACAGCCCACCGGCGTTCTGATCGACAACGGCGCCGACCTGGTGCGCAGCGTCATGCCGGAAGTCGGCCTGGATGAAATGGAACGTCGGGTCAAATTGGCCGTGGCCCATTGCTGGACCCACGGCGTGACCGGCGTGCACGAAGCGGGGATCTCCTGGCGACGGGCACAGCTATACAAGCGACTGGTAGCTGCCGGCGAATTGGATTTGCGTCTCTATGGCATGTACAACGACATCCCGGCCACCCTGGACTCTGCCTTTGCCAACGGCCCCTACCATTCCGCTGACCAATTGTTGACCTTGCGCGCCATCAAGCTGTATGGAGACGGCGCTCTGGGTAGCCGCGGCGCCTTGCTGTTGAACGAATACAGTGATCAGAAAGACCACCACGGTTTGGCGGTGACAACACGGGAACACTTGCGCGATGTCATCGCCACCGGGGCCGCAAAGGGGTTCCAATTGTGCACCCACGCCATCGGCGACGGCGCCAACCGGTTGGTCCTCGACCTCTATGAAGAAGTCCTCGCCACCACAGCCGGCAACGACCTGCGCTGGCGGGTCGAGCACGCCCAGATTCTGCACCCGGATGACATCCCGCGCTTTGGCCAACTTGGGGTCATCGCGGCCATGCAACCCACCCACTGCACCAGCGACATGGACTGGGCTGGCGAGCGTCTGGGCGACGAGCGCTTGCCCGGTGCCTACGCCTGGCGCTCGTTGTTGAACGCCGAGGCGCACATCTGCTTTGGCACCGATTTTCCCGTCGAGCGGGCCAGTGCGCTGCACGGATTGTATTCGGCTCGCACCCGCACCCATCACGACGGCACGCCGCCCTTCGGCTGGCAACCGCAAGAGGCATTGACGGGTACGGAAGCCCACTCGTTATACACCGCGGGTTCGGCCTATGCCGCGTTCCAGGAAAGCGAATTGGGCCTGATCGCCCCGGGGTTCCTGGCAGACCTGGCCATCCTCGATGGCAACCCTGTCACCTGCGAACCGCAGGAGCTGTTGTCAATGCAGGTCTTGCACACGGTCGTTCATGGTGAATTGGTGTACTCAAAATAGAGCCACAAAACCGGGGGAACATACTGGCGGTCCCGCCGTATTCCCCTACTTCTATTCTATGGATTGGGTTACTATAGGCACCATCAATTTGACGATGTGTTGCCGCGACCGGGCCGCCCGGTTTTTACACTGCTGGCCGAAGCGCCGGCTCTTCCAGGAGAACACGCCATGCGTACACTCATCCGGAAAGACCAGCTTGCCCTGATGGGTGCTTTGCTGGCTTTCGTCCTCGGTCTCTCGGGCACCGCCCTGGCCGATGGCCCCGCCACTTTTGAGGAAGCCTTGGCCCTGGCCGCCAAGGAGAACAAAATTGTTGTCGCTGATTTCTACACCGATTGGTGACCCAGCTGCAAAGTGTTCGCCCGTGCGGTGAACGAAGACGCCACGATCCAGGCCGCGATGAAAGACTTCATCCTGTACAAGATCGACGCCGAAAAAGGCGAAGGTGTGGAGCTGGCCAAGAAATATGAAATCCGGGGATACCCCACTTTTGTGGCCATAAACAGCAAAGGTGAAGTCACCGACAGCTGGGTTGGTTACGGCGGTGCCGAGAGCTGGTCCCAAACGGCATTGATGGCCGCCGCGGATCCGCGCACCATTCCCGAGAAGAAAAAGGCCTTCGAGGCAGAGCCCACAGCCGGCCTGGCCGTTTGCCTGGCCAACGACGCCTCAACATCCTACGACTTCGCTGGTGCGGTTGACTACTATCGCCAGGCCCGTGAACTGAATCCTGCTGGGGCGGGCGACTACACCCAACAGATCCTGACTTTCATGTACTACGGATCCCAGGGCGGCGCCTTCACCTTTGACGAGGTCGAAAAAGAGGCCCAACTGGCTTTGAATACGACCGACCCCTCGCCAGAGGAAAAAGTCGATTTGGCCCTGATGGTGCGCAACATGGCCCGTCAGACCGGGAACTCTGAACGCGCGGTGCCCTACATCAAGGCCGCTTTGAAGGCGACCAAGGGCAGCACCGATGAAGGCGTTCTGAAGAATCGCACCCATCTTGAAATCGACTACGCACTGCTGGTTGACAAGGATAAGGACAAAGCTCTCAAGCTGTTCCGCTCCACTTTCAGTGATGGCTGGCAAGAGAATGCCGACAAGCTGAACAACTTTGCCTGGTGGTGCTTCGAGAACGACGTGAACCTGGAAGAAGCCCAGAAGATGGCTCTCAAGGGCGTCGAGTTGGCGGACTCCGATGGCAACCGGGCCAATATTCTCGACACGGTGGCTGAGATCTGCAACAAGTTGGGCAACTGCGATGAAGCGGTCGCCCACATGGAGCGGGCCGTCGAGTTGGATCCGGAAAAGAAGTATTTCCAGGAACAACTCGTGCGATTCCAGAAGGTTCTCGAGGAAAAACAGACCGGCTGATTGGAATTTGTTGAGCGTGGGGCCTGGATATCCAGGCCCCTTTTTTTATGCCCCCGCTATTGCCTCAGCTACGGCATTTCCTTAACATCATACCAAATCGTTATACTGCATCTATTCGCCAGGGGGGACATTGGGCGTATCGTGCCGACATGAAGATCGCCTGCTTGTGCTGGATTGCGCAGGCTCTTTTGCGCACCCCGAGGCGCGCGATATCCTGCGGGAATGCCTCGCCAAATTTCCTGGAATCCACCCCCCGGCCCTGCTCATCTGCGACACCCGCTCCCACTTCACTTCACCCTCGGCGGATGTCCCTTATCTGGCGCAGTATCTTGCTGACTGGAAGCCAAAGATCCAAAATCAAATCGCCCTGCTTGTCGATTCCGAGGTCAAATTTGGGGTGGGCCGCATGATAGGAACACACTGCGAGGCACTCGGCGTGGAGCTCCGCGTCTTTCGTGATCTGGAGCAGGCCAAAAAATGGCTGCTGCAGTCGTTGCCAGTGGTCTGATCGGCCCGATCAGTTGATGTAACCCAGCGAACGCAATTGCTTGCGAATCTCTTCATCCACTGCCGGATCTCGCTCGCCTTCCGGTCCAGCGGCCGGGCGCAACGGCAAGTAGGTCTCCACCCGTTGGCTCTCCATCTTCGGCACCCGTTGCTGCCCCAGGCCGCTCAAGCCATCGGCCAGAATGGATCCGGGCATGTCGGTGGCCGGCGGCAATCCCATCAGGGCCAGGAAAGTGGGGCAAATGTCCATCAAGTCGATATGTCCGAATTCATGCCCCGCGGTATACAAGGGGCTGCGCACCAAAAAGACGCCCCATTCGCTGTGCTCGTGGGTCCCCTTGTTGCCCGTGCGCCGTGGGCCGTAAAACCCGTGGTCCGAAACGATGACTGCCTGGCGGTCCGGGGGAAACCAACTCAAGACTTCGCCCACAACTTCGTCCGACCAATCGTAATACTTTTCGACGACCTCTGAAAATGCTGCCAATTTTTCGGCACTCGGCGGCAGGCGCATATTGTCGGGCTTGAGGAAGTCGTAGAAGTGATGGCTGATCATATCGGGGCCACGCAGGTAGAAAAAGAACAGATCAAAATCACCTTCAGCGGCCAACTTGCGCGAAACATTCAGGTAGCCCAGATCCGCCGCATGAATGTCGCGCAGCTTCAGCATATCGCCGGGATATTTTTCTTCCAGTTCGGCCAATTTGGCCGGGTCGATAAAACGCCCCAGTTCATCCGCGCCAAGGGCCTCGGGATCCACCCGCATTTCATTGACCACCGCCGACAACGAATCGGGGTAGGCAAGATTAGCCAGAGGTTGCTTGCGGCCGTGGCCATACGGCAGGTAGTCACTGACCATCACGCCATTGATCG
This sequence comes from Candidatus Krumholzibacteriia bacterium, assembly GCA_016744275.1. GTDB lineage: Bacteria > Krumholzibacteriota > Krumholzibacteriia > LZORAL124-64-63 > LZORAL124-64-63 > JAGRNP01. The sequence goes on from JADGEP010000015.1 coordinate 15,700, forward strand.
GACGGGCCGGGTAGGTGGTCCACATGCCCATCACCGCGGTCGACATATCGGCCGCGCTGAGGATATCCCACAGAGCCGGGGCGTACCACGCGCTGCTGATGACTGGCTTCTGATCTGAACCGGCCACGAACGTATTGATGCCGTGCACCTCGGGCATCACGCCGGTGCAGATACTGGCCCACAACAATGGGGATTTTTCGAGAGGGTAAAATGTTTT
>JADGEP010000015.1:15926-19591 GCA_016744275.1 Candidatus Krumholzibacteriia bacterium
GCCGTACGCCGACTCGTCCATGAACTTGCGCAAGTGGGGCAGGCGGCCTTCATCGAGCATCGGTCGCCATAGGCGCCAATCAGCTGAATCCACGCCGATGACTACCAATTTGCGGCCCTCGGCGGAGTCCGGCGCATCGTCGCCACCGCATCCGGCCAGGCTTCCCAGGACAACTGCCAGCAGTGTGATTGCCACCAACTTCTTCATCAATCCAACCCTTTCGCCATCAACACTCCGTCATCGAGACACCGTCATCAAGACTCCGTCAAATGGAAACGCGCAGAACATCCTTGATCGCCAGTCCGACCAACAAGGAGAAGACCATGAAAGCGACCATCCAGTCCAGACGCACTCCCAGATATTTGGTGGAGCGGTCCGGCAGGTTGATCGAAGCGGCACTGACAACGCCATTGCTGGGCAATTCCGGCGCGCCGGGATAGAGCAAGGTGTGCAGCCAGTCGGTCCGGCCTTTTTCGCCCACAGCTGGCAGTTTCCCGCCAACCGGGACGGTGTAGCGCATCAACTCCTGCTCACCATTCCACACGACGACGTCGTGCTCGCTGGCCTCACTCACCGCCAATCGCCACGCCACTGATCCGGTGGCGCGATCGCGGATCGGGCCCGCTTTGATTTGCAATCCGGATGGAGCGGCCATCCGCACACCGCTCAGATCGGCGGCCGCGCCTTCCGCCAAAGTCACGGAAAACACGGCTTCTTCACCGGGCGCCAACGGGCGCAGAGAATAGCGGCTGTCCAGCTGGGCAATCGTCAGGACCATCGGCACCAGCAGCACCAACAGAGCGGGCAAGGTCAGCGACACATACCTGAGGTTGGCCTTGGCCAGCGCCCATTGGATGCGGCCCACTACGCTCAGGTGTTCCTGGTACAGGCCCATTTCATAGATGTGTCCAAACAAGCGGTCGCGGGTCACGTCCAGCTTCTTCTGGTTGGTGGCCGCCTTGAAAAGCAGAAGCGCCCACACCGCTGTCACCAGCGCCACCAAGACCATCGCGAGCGCCGGCCACGCCGCAACCGGTGCCAGCAGCACATCAAACAGCTTGTTCATGCCATTGTTCACGAAGTTCATGGCTTAGGAAATGTACCCCAAGCCCTGCATGCGTTTGCGGATTTCCTCTTCGGAGTCGCCGCCTTCTTCGAACTTGCTGATCTCGCGCTCAAGCACATGCTGCACGAACTCTTCGGTGCTGGAGTAGCCCGCAATGCGCGCCGCCCGCTTCACCTTTTCGAGCAGGTCCTTGTCGAGTTTAATTTTGTTGCCGCCACCAAACATTGGGGCCTCCTTCTTTCTTTTGTATCGGCTACTTCTGAAACAGGTTGCCGCCCACCATTTCTTCAGGCGGTGCGATCCCGAACAATTCCAGAATAGTCGGTGCCATGTCGATCAAGGCGGGGTCTTCCCGCAGGATGGGGCGATTGGCCAGCAATACGCCCGGCACTTCGTCGGCAGCGATGCAGTGATCGCCGCTCCACTTGAGCATGTTGTCTTCGAACTCCACCGCCGTAATGCGACCCAGAGCCGATTCGTTGCTACCCCGCCAGCCGCGGTAATACCCGACCACAATATCGGGCCCAGTGTCCCGCAGTTTACCATGATACACCTGATCAGCCCGATCGGCGGTCTTGATCGCCCGCCGGCCATCCAGCGGATCAACCACCGCTTCGAGTTTCGTCTTCAATTCGGCCAGCAGTTCGTCGCGGGCCTCGCCTGGCTCCACCGAGCCTTGCTGTTCGCGTCCGACCAGATTGAGATACAGACCATTGATGCCGATGGCATAGGCTTTTGTGCGCCACCAATCAACACCCAGGAGCATTTCCACATCGCCCGGCTCATAGCCATCCTGCAAGACCAGGTAGCCATTGTTGTACAACCAGGTGTTCAGGTGGAAGGCCCGGTTCCAGGGTGCAAAACCATGGTCGGACATGATCATCACCGTGGCGTCGTGGCCGGCTTTGGTCACCGCCAGGCCCAGGGCCTCGTCCAACTCAGAGTACACATCACGAATGCGATGCGTGTGGCTCAGGTCGCTGGTGGCGTGGGTTGGTGAGCCGGCATCCATGTTGCGCCAGGTCATATGGCAAGTCTGGTCGGGCGAATTGAAGTAGAAAAAGAGCAGGCCGCTTTCCAGTTCGGCAAAGCGGTCCAGCTCACTGCCCAATTGGCCCAGACGTTCCTGCAATACCAGCTCGCTCTGTTGCACATAACCGTCGTCGCTGATGAAATCGTTTTCCAGGGCGCTGGTATCATCGGGCAGCCCCTGGGTGTAGAACAAGCCGGTGTCTTCAGCGATTTCGCGGCTGTAACTGCCGGGAGTCGAGATGGGCATTTCGGGCGCCACCGGGTCGATCTGCACCGGTGTCACATACAGGCGCAAGTGCGGCGCCGCTTCGATCAGGTACATCCGGCAGATGCCCCGCACTTTTTTCAGGGCCGGAATCATTTCGAATTCGACGGTGACCCAGTCGCTCCACTCGCCTTCGTTCAGGACCACTTCTTCGTCGCCCACAGTCAGCCAGACGGCGCGGCTTTCGCGATCAACGCGTCCGACCACATCAACCCTTGATTCGGGGTCGCCTTCGCGGAAGGCATTGACCGGCCCCGCCAGATCAGCGGTGAAGTTGCCCCTCTCCATATAGACCGAAACCACGCGGCCGCCACCGAGATCACGATTCACCGGCGGGTCGTCCGTGATCAAAGTCGAGATGCCATAGTTGCCCGTGATATCAGGTGTGCCCATGCCCGACAACGACCGGGCTTCGCAATCAACGGGCGGGAAATTGCTGGGCACCTTGAAGATCGTCACGTCAACACCGTTGTCGCTCAACAACTCCCAAAAGGCCGTGCCCTGACGCAGGTTGCGCACCTCGGCGCCCCCGCGCGGCAATTTCCAGTTGCCCAATCGCCAAAACCGCGTGGGCCCTTTGGCCTCGCTGGCCGAAAAATACGGCAACAGTGTGACCGGATCGCGGTGGATGAAGTCAAAAATGCCATGCCCGCCCGAATCCATGCCCGTGATGAAGTTGGACCAGGCCACCGGCGACTGCGGCGGCGTCGACGTGGCAAAGGGCGTGACCTGGCCACCGTCGGCCACAAATTTGTCGAAGTTGGGCATCACGCCCTCGTCGCGAAATTTCTGCAGCAGGATGGGATCCATGCCATCGAGGCCGAGCACGAGCACCTTCGGGTGTTCCGCGCCAAACGCCTGGCTGGCCACCAACAAAAACATTATCAAACACAACCGCCGCATCACGAGTTCTCCGCTTTCTTCGTATCGAGCGCCTGAAACACACTGCGCCCCACCATGTGCGCCGGCGCCTCAAGGCCCAGCAAATCCAGCACCGAAGGCGCCATGTCCACCAACCAGGGCTTGGGGTTCTCAAAGGCCACTGTTGAGAAGATCACGCCCGGCACCTGCCGCGGGTCCATGCAGTGATCGCCCGACCAGCTTTTGGTATTGTCGGCAATCTCGGTGCTCGAGACCGCGCCCACCGCAGCGTCCCAGTCGGTGCGATATCCAGGCTTGTAACCGACGATCACATCCGGCCCGTTATTCCGGTAGGGACCGGCGTAAATGTCTTCGCTGGCCCACAGTTCCGTGATGGCCTCGGTATCGTGCTGCGGATCGGGCAACCCGCGCAGTCTTTCG
>JADGEP010000015.1:19601-19869 GCA_016744275.1 Candidatus Krumholzibacteriia bacterium
GGCTCTACACAGCCATGATTTTCACGGCCCTTGATATTCAGGTAGAAACCGGCCAGGCCGCTGGTGTAGGCACGCGTGCGCGCCCAGTCGATCTCCGGCACTTCGAAGCGTTCGCCCGCAGGCACAGGCTTCAGTGGCCCTTCATCAGAGTCACCTTTGAGAAACAGATAACCATTGTTGCGGAACCAGGTGTTCAGGTTCACGCCCCGCTTGAACTGCTTGAACCCGTGATCGGATATGGCCAACAACTCATCGCGCGGGCCCATCT
>JADGEP010000160.1 GCA_016744275.1 Candidatus Krumholzibacteriia bacterium
GCCCCCAGGAACTGGTCGTTATCCTTGGTTTTACCCAATTTGTCGATCAAGAATTCCATGGCCTCGGTCGGGTTGTAATCGTTCAAATATTTGCGCAAAACCCAGATTTTCGCCAAATCCTTGGGATCGATCAACAGATCCTCTTTACGCGTCCCGGACTTGAAGATGTCCATGGCCGGATACACGCGGCGGTCCGCAATCTTGCGATCCAGCACCATTTCCATGTTGCCAGTGCCCTTGAACTCCTCAAAAATGACCTCGTCCATGCGGCTGCCGGTCTCAATCAGCGCCGTGGCGATGATCGTCAGGGAACCGCCGTCTTCGATATTACGGGCCGCACCGAAGAAGCGTTTGGGCTTCTGCAGGGCGTTGGAGTCCACACCGCCGGAAAGAATCTTGCCAGAGTGGGGCACCACGGCGTTGTGAGCTCGTGCCAGACGCGTGATCGAATCCAGCAGAATGACCACATCCATGCCGTTTTCCACCAGCCGGCGGCTCTTGGCCAAAACCATGTTGGCCACCTGCACGTGCCGCTCAGCGGGCTCATCAAAGGTCGAACTGACCACTTCACCATCAACGGACCGGGCCATGTCCGTCACTTCTTCAGGCCGCTCATCAATCAACAGTACGATCAGATGCACTTCGGGATGATTTGTCGAAATCGCGTTGGCGATCTGCTGCAGGATCATCGTCTTACCCGCCCGAGGCGGCGAAACAATCAAACCGCGCTGGCCCTTGCCAATGGGGCTCAGCAGATTGATCAGGCGCGTGGTCATGTTCTTGGCGGTGTATTCCAGGTTCAGGATGTCTTCCGGATACAGCGGCGTCAGGTTGTCAAACAGCGTCACCTTCTTGGCCGTATCAGGGTCCTTGTAGTTGACCGTTTCAACCTTCAACAGGGCAAAATACCGCTCGTTGTCCTTGGGCGGCCGCACCTGTCCGGCAATGGTATCGCCGGTCTTGAGGTCAAATTTCTTGATCTGGGAAGGCGACAGGTAGATGTCATCGGGGCCCGGCAGGTAATTGTATTTGGCGGCTCGCAGGAATCCATATCCCTCGGCCAGCACCTGCAAAACGCCTTCGGCGTAGATCAGACCGTTCTTTTCGGTCTGTCCTTCCAGGATTTTGAAGATGAGTTCGGATTTGCGCAGGGTGCTGAGCGCTTCGATGTTCATGCCGCGCGCCACTTCCACGAGCTCGTGGATGTTCATCTCCTGCAATTCCTTGATATCCATTGTTCTCCTCGTAACCAATCGGTTCACGTGGGTTTGGGGAAACGGGCCAACTGCCGCCATCCGGGTGCCATTAATCCTGTCCATTCGTTGCGAAATTCATGCGCTGGAAGGAAAATTGGGTCAGGAAAGCCTGCAGAGTCCAGACGACCGGGGAGGCCGCCTTTCATGCCAAATATTGATGTTCCCCTGGGTTAGTAGGTTCGGGTTCTTGGCCCGATGTGGTCGAAACCTTATTGGATGCAAACAAGTCTAGCACAAAACGGACCAGACGCCGCATCCTTTTTCTATCGCCGACAACTTTCTTTCAGAACCTGAAAGACCCATCGCCGGTGTCAACCGCCCCGGCCCGCCTCATGGACGGGCCGGAACGCTCAACTCAAACATCCGCCGGCAGCCTAGAAGTCCGAGGCTTCGTTCAGCTGCTCGTAGGTTTTGAAGTTCACTTCAGAGGCTGCAAAATCGCCCAATTCCATTTGCGACAGGCTCAGGTAGAAGAACCCGTCGGCGTTGGATGGCGAATTGTTGGTCATCGCCATGCCGATATCCACGGCGCGGTTCAGCATTGCCTGGCTGCGCGTATCAAAGTCCGCCTTGAGGGCCGGATCGGTCTCCGCCGCAAACTGCTCTTTCAGGTGCTTGCCAAAGTTGTAGAAAGTGCGCACTCGCATGAGCATGGTGTTGTCCGTCGGGTTCAGCTCCATGTTGGCCGCCCGGTCCAGCACCGCAATAGCGTCTTCGAAGCGATTCACGAGCGGTCCCGAGTACCACGTACCGGCACTGACCAACATGGCCTTGTTGTCCTTGTCGTTGCCCGCTTCGGTATCGGACTCGTTCAAGTCCACGATGCGCACGTAGAAGTCGGCAGCCCGGGCATAGTCCTGATCTTCGAGAGCCAGGTTGGCAATGTCGATCAGCAGTCCGGTGTCGTCGCCGTGTTCGGCCAACAGGGTGTCAAAGATGTCGCCCGCTTCGTCGTTGCGACCAAGGGCCGCCAGGACGTTGGCCTTGTTCAACTGCAAGTCATAGGCTTCCGGATTGGCGTCCAGCACCTGCTCCAGCAATTCCAATGCCTCGGTCAACAGGTCTTCCCGCTGATCGGCATAGGACTCTTCCTGGGACATCTGCATCTTCATCCGGGCAATGCCCTTGACTGGTGCCAAAGAGTCGGGCAAGGCGGCATAGGCCAAGCGCAAGTGACCTTCGGCCTGCTCGTAGTACTTCTCACTCATATCCAGGCCGGCATCACGCATGCGGTTCTGGTAGTTGTGATCCAGTGAGCTGGCAGCCTTCTCGGCATATTCCTCGGCGTCCAAATCGACGGCACGCATGTAGGCGTCGTAGGCCAATTCGTAGTTCTTGAAAGCCTCAGGGTAGTCATCCGTTTCCACGGACTCTTCGGCCAGGTAGCTGTAGGCTTCGGCAAGGTAGAAAAACGCGTCGGGTTCATCGTCGCGATATTCAAAGCCTTCGTGGATCACCTGCACGGCCTTGTCGTAGTTCTGTTCGTCGATGTAAAGGATGGCGCTGGTGGTGTGGGCAGAGCGGCAGCCAGCCAACATCGAAACGCCTACCAATACCAACAGCAGGCTAGCCAACAACAGAAATCGCACTTTGGACATGAAGAATCCCCCCTCGGGAATATTCGGGAAAAATCGGCCAATTCGGAAATGTCAGATGCCCGGGTCAGAACCCGTTGCAGCCGCATCGGACCCAGACCGGGGTGGGGAAGAAGCAACAACGGGGCGCGGACACCCTACATCGCACGTAATAATTAAGAAATCGGGGTCAAGGCTGTCAACCTGGATTATTCTGGGATATCGCCGCCAAAGTGGTCTGATGGTCCGATCGGGCTATTGCCCCATCAACTTGCCCCCCCGGCGCCCTCGTCCTCCGTGGTGACTTGAACCTTTGGGCAGAAAATCCAGGTAACGAACCCTCTGGTCGGGGTTCAGGATCTCCAGTTCGCCCATGACGGTCTCAGCCGCCAGCGAGTCCATTTCGGCCTGGCGGCGGCCCATTTCAGCCATGGCCAGCCGCACAGCCGCCCGGTCAATGAGTTCGGCGGCCATCAATTCGCCCAAATGAGTGCGGAGTCGGACAAGCTCGTGACGTTTCTCCCGCACCGCATGGTTCTTTCGGGAATGCGCTCCCTGGAAGTACTCCACTTGTTCCGGACTCAGGTCCAGGCGCTCAGTCAGATGATCAATGCGACGCCCCATGAATTTGTGCCAAGCCGCGGTATCGCCCGGCGCGGGGCGCTCCCAGCGACGACTCTCTTGATGCCTGCCACCGGCGCCCGGCAGGGCTTGTTCCTGCCCCGGCCGCACCAACCGTGAAACCAAACCCAGGTTCAATCCCAACGAAATCAACAGTAGGATCATCCAACCTTTTTTCACGAATCGCTCCCCTCATCAGCCAGTGCCAGCCACATCTCACTGAGTCCCGCGTCAGATTGTTCGTCCAACCAGAAAGAACTGCCCCACGAGGCTCCGCTCTCGTCAGCGAGGGCCTTGTCGGCCGCCCCGTTTCCGGGCAACAAAATCGCCAGCGCCAAACCGGCAGCCAAAGCGGCGCCTGCGATGCCGGCCTTGCTCCACAAACCACCGCCGTAGAGCAGGGTGCCCTCCTGGCGGCCAAACGTGCGGGCCTGGATCTCCGGCCAAGCACTGTCAGATTGGTCAAACGACGGCGCCGTGGCTTCGCCCAGCAGGTCCCACAGTTGGCGGGTTTCAACTTCTTGCGCAGCGCAGGCCGGGCACTGCCCCAAATGATCAGAGACCATCTGCCGCTCGGCGCCGGACAGTTCCCCCGCCACAAACGCCTGCAATTTTTTGGTCACGTGTTTCACGACAATTCACCCTTTCCAGCCAGGTCCGATCGCAGGGCGGCCATCGCCCTTTGAATCAGCGACTCCACCCCAGGCACCGTTGTCTCCATGGCCGCGGCCACTTCCTTGTATTTCAATCCCTGGAATCGGTGCAAAACCAGGGCTTGTCTTTGCCGGGTCGGCAAGGCCGCTACGGCCTGCCGCACCCGCGATTCCGTCTCTTTTTGTTCCAGATGATCCAGGGGGCCTTTATCTGCGCCCGGGACATCGTGCTCACTGGTATCGAATTGCACCCAGCGGAGAACCTTGCGTCGCCTCAATCGGCTGCGGGCCAAATTGCCGGCGATGCGAAAAAGCCAACTCTTGAATGCGCCTTGGCCTTCGTATTTTCCCGCTTTGCCGAAGACCTGTACAAACGTATCCTGCACCAAATCTTCAGCTTCCTCAACTGAACCCAACATGTGGATCAGAAAAGCCAGGACGCCCTGTTCCCAGCGCTGGACGAGGAAGCGGAATGCCGCCTCCTCGCCCTTCGCAGTCCGGGCCATCAGAGTGTCGTCGTCCATGGCGGAATACAAGCTTCACCCTGCCGATCCGGAATCTGAACTACTTATTGCCACGATGGGGACCGCGACCATCATTCTCACATGAGCCCTGTCCCTGCTGTCCACATCCACTCTGACGGCCGCCCTTTTCGGAACACTCGTCACGCCCGCCGCCACGTTTCTGTCCGCCTTTATGGCCCCGGCCCTTTTTGCCCCGGTCCTTGCCCGCCAGAAGCATCTTGTCGCGCTGCTCCGGTGTCAACACCTTCCGCACTTCCAGGCGGTTGGCCATGCGGTTGGTCTGCATCTTGGTGCGCAGATCCCCCAGCTCGGTAGTCAGTGCCAGCACCTTCTTGGTCGACGGATCATCCTTCAACATCTCGCCCTGCTTTTCGTTGCGCAGGCGCAGCATCTGTTTGCGCAATTCCTGGCTATCACTGCGGCCGTTTTCCCGGATTTCCTTGATGGAGGCGATTTGGTCTTCGCTCAAGTCCAGGCGCTTGGCCATGCGCTCGATGCGCATCTCGGGACCAAACTCTCCATGACCGCCTCCCTGGCCTTGGCCATGACCGCGCCCTCCGCCTCTGGGACCTTCAGCCAAAGCCATCATCGACGTGCCCACCACCAACAGTGCCACCAGTGCACCAACTGCGATTTTGTTTTTTTGCGTCGTCATTATCCGACCTCCGATTTTGCCGTGTTGTTGTTCTGCGACCGTTCAAAACACCAAACGCGGAGCAGAGAAAAAACCAGCGGTGAGATCGCAAATGAAAAACGGGGACGCCGGATCTAAGGGATCAAAGAGAGGTTGTGCAACAGGGCCTCGTTGTCCGGGCAATGTTGCAAGCCGTTGTAAAAGGCCGCCTTGGCTTCTTGGTGGCGCCCTGAACGGGCCAGCAGAACGCCCACATCAAGGTGTCCCTGGAAATTCCTGGGATGAAACTCGCGCAGCTTCCGGGCGTGGGCCAATGCCTCTTCCGCTTTTCCAACCCGCGAAAGAAGCACCACCAGGTTGTGCAGAGTTTCGGCATCTTCAGGTTCTTCCTGCAATATGGCCCGGGCCTGCACCAACGCTTCCCGCAGGTTGTCTCCGGCCAATTCATGGGCCAGCAATGCTTTGCGCAGGCCTATCAATGGTGTGGCCCGGGTCAGCCCTTCGCGCAGGGCGTCGGCCGCCTCGCCCGGACGCCCGAGGTCGTTCAACACTGCTGCCAAACCCAGCCAACTGGGGCTGCGCGACCCGGCGACGACCACCGATTTCCGGTACAGTTTTTCGGCTCTCTCCAGGGACTCAACCGAGCCCTCGGCGCGGCCCACATCAGCCCACCGCAACGCCTCGTTGGCCTGGGCCAGTGCCGCCCAGTTTTCCCGCACATCGTTCAAGCCCCAAGGCACCGCTAACACCAGCGCCACGGCCGCCACCACCAGCGCCAACCGGCGCCGGCGCCACAATTGCACCGCCCCAAGGCCCGCCAATACTGACCAGATCGGCACCAGAATCAATCGATATCGAGAGACTACAAAAAAGAGGCTTTGGCCGAGCACCAAGACCAGCAGCACCGCGGCCATAATAGCGACTCGGCGGTTGCCCACCAGGCCGGCCATTCCCAGAACCACCAACAGGGCGTATGGCGTCACCAGAACTTTCAGGGCGGGTACCTGGGCCGTCCACCCAGCCAACGATGTCAGCTGGTCGATTTCCCACCCCTGCAGTTGCAGCCAGATTTTGCGCAGCATCAGGCCCGCAATCCGGCCCGGTTCCTGCCCCATGTGATGGCGGGCTTCAGCGGCCCACATCTCGTCGGCCTGCACCAACGACACCTGCGGCATATCAAATCGTTCGGCCAAAAAAGCGCGGCCCGCCGGATCGTGGCGCCAATCGCCGGGCACCGCCGCCACGTAAAACCCGTTGGCTTCAGGGCCATTACCGATGTAGAGATTCACGCCACCATTGAGCGCCGGTCCCACCAGTCGCCCCGCCAGGCGGCTGTTATGAACCACGGCCGGAGCCACGGCCAAAGCCAACCCCAAAAGCAATAACGCCGCTTTCAACCAACAGCGGGAGTTCGCCTTACGCTGCCACCAAACGGTGCCCAGGGCCACCGGCAAAAGCAGCATGGTCGTGCCCCGCAAGAGGACCGCCAGCCCCAACGCCAAACCCAATAGCAGGGCCCGCCCGGAGGACCACTTCGGTTGGACCATCAGGTATAGAGCGAGGGTGGCCAAAAACAACAGAGGAGTTTCCAGCAGCACCGCCATGGCGTAGACCGCCGCCGGCCGGTACAGCCCAAACAGAACCACCGGCAGCCACAGCGCCGCGGTGCGTTCGCGGCCCTGCCATGATGGCGGCACCACATGGGCGGCCAGCAGGCGTATCAAAACGAGGGTTCCCAGCCAGCAACAGATTTGCAAGAGGCGCAATCCGCGCAATGGGGTGCCGTCAAAAACACGGTCCTCGGGCACACCACCGCCCGCACCGGCAGCGGCCACCAGATGTGGGTACAAGGGCGACATGAACCAAGGCTCGGCGACCCCGGTTGTGGCCCCGGAAATTTCGGCGGCCCGGTCCAGATAATACACTTCGTCAAGGATGGGCACGCGGCCAAAAACCGACCGCTCTGCCTGCCCCAGAGCAACCACCCAGAACACCAAAACAAACGCCCCCGCAATCAGCAGAGGCGTCCGCAAACTCTTCATTTTTTCCGGCACGATGATCACACGCTGAATCGAATTTCCAGGATGTCGCCATCCTGCACTATGTAGGCCTTGCCCTCCAAGCGCACCAGGTTGGCAGCCTTGGCGGCGGCCATGTCGCCCGACGAAATCAGGTCGTCATAGGCCGTGACCTCAGCCCGGATGAAGCCCCGTTGCAAATCCGAATGGATGGCACCGGCGGCTTCCGGTGCCGAGGATCCCTTGCGCACCGCCCAGGCCCGGCATTCGTCTGGCCCGACGGTGAAAAAACTCTGCAAATTCAGGGCTCCGTAAGCCCCGCGGATCATGCGATTGAGAGCCCGTTCGGTGATGCCCATGTCTGCCAGGAATTCGGCCGCATCGGCGTCATCAAGCTCTGCCAATTCTTCTTCGACACTCGCGCAAAGAGAAACCGTTTCGGCGCCCATGGCCGCAGCCGCAGCCACCGCACCAGCCGGCGCTTCTTCTCCTTCGGCATGATTCAAAACAGCAATCATCGGCTTGAGCGTCAGGAAAGTATAGCCGGATGCCATTTTGACTTCATCCGGGCTCAACTCCAGGTCTCGCAGTGGCTTGTCGTTCTCCAACTGCTCCTTGAAGCGGGCCATCATGGGGGGTTCGAGCGGATTGGAGAATTTGCCCATGCGGGCCTTTTCTTTCTCCAGTTTTTCCACGCGGTTTTCCACAATTTGCAAATCGGCCAGGGCCAACTCCAGCGCCATGGATTCCAGTTCGCCTTCAGGATCCGGGTCGCCATAGCCGCCATCAAAACAGCGCACCACCTGGGCCAGGGCATCGACTTTGCGGCCATGCTCGAGAAACTTGGTGCCTTCGCGGGCGCCGTCGGCTCCGGCTCCGCCCTGGAAGCCGGGAATATCCACCCAATCGACGCTCGTATTGACCTGCTTCTTGGGGTTGAACATGCCGCTGAGACGATCCAGCCGTGGGTCCGGTACTTTGCCCACCGCCAGGTGAGGATCCACACCGCCCATGCCCGTGGGCAGGCCCGCGCCGGTGATCACGTTGAAGAGGGTTGTCTTGCCGGTGAATTTGAATCCGATGATGCCGATCTGCACGTTCGCCTCCTGGCCCCGGCATGCGGAGCGGACCTGATGACAGTTACTGACAGGAGGCTATCATGAAC
>JADGEP010000161.1 GCA_016744275.1 Candidatus Krumholzibacteriia bacterium
CTGGACACAGGTGACCGACGCCGATGGCCACACCGGTTGGCTGCACCAGTCCGCCCTTTCCGAAGAGAAATTGACCATGGTTTCGGGTTCCAGCGAGGCTGCCACGGGAGCCTCCAGCGATGAAATCGCCCTGGCCGGCAAAGGCTTCAACAGCCAAGTGGAAGAAGAGTACCGCGAGCAGAACAAGGGTGTCGACTTTGCCACGGTCGACCGCATGGAGCAAATCGTAGTGACACCCGAAGAAGCCGCCGCCTTCCTGGCCGCCGGAGACATCCAACCCACCGACGGAGGTCAGTAAAATGAAACGTTTCCTGACGACTCGTCGGGCTCTTGGGCTCAGTCTGGTTTTGCTGACAGTGATGGGTTCCGTCTGGTGGCTGGCCGGTTGCGCCACCGTGGCCAATATGGCAACCGAGGCTGCCGCCGCTGGTGGCCACATCAGCGAAGAAGAGGCCCAGTCCCTGCACCGCACCATCGAAGCAGTGGACTTGTCATTCAAGGGCATTTCACCTTCACAGGAGTACTACATCGGACGGGCGGTGGCGGCGCAGCTGGCCACCCAATACGACGCCAGCGACTTCGAGTGGACCGCCCGCTATCTCAACGAAATCGGGCAGACATTGGCCATGGCTTCGGACCGGCCCGAAACCTATGGCGGCTATCATTTCATGTTGCTGGAATCTGACGAGATCAATGCCTTTGCGGCTCCCGGTGGGCTCATCATGGTCAGCCGCGGCATGTTGAATCTGTGCCAGAACGAAGACGAATTGGCGGCCGTTCTGGCCCACGAAATTGGGCATGTCACGGCCAAGCACGGGCTGCGGGCCATCAAGAACACCCGCCTGACCAGTGCCTTGACCATTCTGGGAACTGAAGGCGCGCGCACTTTTGGTGGCGAAGACCTGAAGCAGTTGGTGGCCGACTATGGCGGCAGTGTGGATGACGTCACCCAGACCCTGGTGGTCAGTGGCTATTCGCGCGGGTTGGAAGCAGAGGCCGACGAAATCGCGATCACCCTCATGAAGCGCGTGGGGTACGACCCCCGGGCCTTGCCGCGCATGCTGGCCGAGATGCAGAAGCGTTGGGTCGCCGAGGGGCCGGGATTTGCCCGCACTCACCCGGAACCTCAAGACCGGATATCGGCCATCACGCCAACGCTGACCGACTGGCCGCTGCAAACGGCTCCGTCCAGCCGGCAGGAACGGTTCGATGCCGGCACGAGAGACCATTGAGCGGCCGCAAATGAAGGCGTCTCGTCGCAAATTGCTCCAGGCCCTTTGGCTGGCATTAGGGGCCACCGCTTTGTCGGTGGTCCTATGGCAGGTCGGGGCCTGGGATCGCTGGGAAAACACGACCTGGGATTGGCGTGTGCGCTCGGTGGCCACCAATGGCGCCACTTCCGAATCAAAGAACGACTCGCCCATTTGCTTGATTTTATTGGACCAGGCCAGCCTCGATTGGGGACAGCAAACCAATGGTTGGTCGTGGCCCTGGCCGCGCGAGGTTTACACGGCCATCATCGACTTCTGCAACCAGGGCGGCGCCCGTTCGCTGAGCTTCGATGTCCTGTACACCGAACCCTCTGTGTACGGCGTCTGGGATGACGAGACCTTTGGCGAGGCCATCGCCGCCAGCGGGAATTTTGTGGGCGCCGCTTTTGTGCACACCAGTGCCGAAGCGGCCATCAAAGTGACCTTGCCTATCGCCGAGGTGAAGGACAACTGTCTCACTCTGGCCAACGTGAGTGATGTGCCCGATGGTGATGGCGTATTCCGGCGGTCCACTTTGCAGCGGCCCGTGCCCGGTGCCGAGTCCATGGTTTCGCTGGGCGTGGCCGCCGCCCTGATTGGCCCGGATGCCGAGCGCGTGCAGGCGATCCTCGACCGTGGCCCCAACGAGCGCATCATCAACTACCGGGCCCCTGCCACATTCTGGCCCACCTTCAGCGCGGCCGCGGTCGTGCAATCGGACCTGCGCCTGCTCGAAGGCGGCACCCCAAGCCTGGATCCGACCGTGGTGAAGGACAAGCACGTGCTGTTTGGCCTCAGCGCGCCGGGTCTGAAAGACCTGCGCCCCACGCCCTTGAACCGCGTCAGTGCCGGCGTGACGGTGCACGCGGCGGTTCTGGACAACCTCTTGCACGACAGTTTCATCACCCAACCGCCGCTGGCCGTGGTCGTGGCGGTCATGTTTCTCCTGTCGTTCCTGGCCGCCACGGCGCTGTTGCTGGGCGGACGGCTCTGGCGCACAGTGCTGACCGTGGTGATTTTCCTGTCGTTGCCGGCCCTGATCGGCCTGGTGACCGTGGGCGCCGGATTGTGGTGGCCGGTGGTGCCGGGCACCTTGGCCCACGCGGGGGTATTGGCTGGCGCGCTGGTCGTGGCCTGGACCAACGAAGGACAGCAAAAACGTTTCATACGGCAGGCCTTCCGGCACTACCTGAGCCCCGATGTGATCCAGCGCATCATGGACGACCCCGACAGCCTGCAACTGGGCGGCGAGCGGCGCGAGTTGACCATCATGTTCTCGGATCTGGAAGGTTTCACCACCATCTCCGAAGGCCTTGAACCTCAGGAATTGACGACTCTGCTGAACGAATACCTGACCGACATGACGGACATCATCCTGGCGTCGGGCGGCACCCTGGACAAATACGAGGGCGATGCCATCATCGCCTTTTGGAACGCGCCGGTGGACCAGCCGGATCACGCTCAGCGCGGCTGCCAGGCGGCCGTCGATTGTCAGCGCAAACTGGCGGCGCGCAGGGCCGAATTTGCCGAGCGTTTTGGGGCCACGTTGCACATGCGCATCGGGCTCAACAGTGGGCCGGTCATCGTGGGCAATATGGGATCTCACCAACGTTTTGATTACACGGTTCTGGGTGACGCCGCCAATCTGGCCTCGCGGCTGGAAGGCGCCAACAAGGTGTTTGGCACTTACCTGATGATTTCCCAGGCGACCCTGGAGGCCGCTGGGAGCACCACCCTTGCCCGCGAATTGGGCGACCTGCGGGTGGTGGGCCGAAGCCAACCCGTGCGGGTCCACGAATTGGTGGGCTTGGCCGGCGATGAGGCACCGGATCATTGGGCAGGCTATGCCGCGGCGTTGGCTCTGTGCAAAAACGGAGATTTGACGTCAGCGACCCAAGCCATGACCCAACTGCCGGATGATCCGGCGGCCGCCAAGTGGAGGGCCCGTCTGGCGTCTGAAGAAGAAGGCTTTGATGCCGTTTGGAACCTGATGAGGAAATGAAGCCATGAAGGTGATTTTTGGCGGCGTGCGCGGATCCAATCCGGTAAGCGGCCCGCAGTATTCGCAATTTGGCGGCGATACCACCAGTGTCTTGGTGTGTGGGGCAGCTGGTGAGCGCATCGTCATCGATGCCGGCACTGGCGTGCGCAACTTACAACGGCATCTGGGCGCGGCCACTGAGCCGCTGACCCTGTTGCTGACCCATCTGCACCACGATCACCTCATGGGCCTGACGGCCTTTGCTCCCTTGTATCAAAAGCAACGACGGCTGACGATTGCGGGCCCGGTCGCTGCTGGTGGGCAATCCGATACCCTGGCGAATCTGAGCCGGTATATGGGCGCTCCCTTTTGGCCTATCGAATTGTCTGCGGCCGGCGCCCAATTGACGACCCACGATGTTTCGTGGTACGACGGCACCTGGTTGGCCGACACCGACCGCGAGTTTTTGGCGGTGGGATCTTTGGAAGTCCGCGCCTGTGCGGTGAACCACCCCGACGGTTGCCTGGCGTGGCGGATTGATGAGCCGGCCAGCGGCGCGGCCCTGGTTTTTGCCACCGACTTGGAATGGGGCCGGACCAATGCAGAACAGCGTTCGCGTTTTGTGAACTTTTGTCGGCAGCTCCGTCCGTTGTCGTGGCTGGTTATGGACGGGCAATTCACCCAGGCTCAATACGAAGCGCACGCGGGTTGGGGTCACAGCACTTTGACGGAAGTGGCCAACGTGGGCGCGGCCGTTGGTGCGGGCGAGATCCTGGCCACCCATCACAACCCTGACAATGATGACGAGACCCTGCGGAAGCATGCGGCCGAACTGCAGGCGTTGGTGGTTGGCCAGGGCAGCGATGCCCCGGCGTCCTGTGCGCAACAAGGCCAGGAATTGGCATGGCCCGCCGATGATTGACCATGCCAACAGCCCTGCTCATTGCTGCTGGTCAGACCAATTCGCAGCCATCATACTTGTGCCGTTACGGCTGACACCCTCGACCCCGAACTGTATGGAGATCCCGGCGTGAATTCCTATCTGCCCACGGTCATTGAAGTCGTTGCGATGGTCTTGTTGTGGCTGGTGGCCCTGGGCTTGTCGCGCGTGTTGCGCCAGGTCGGTGGTGGCTCGCCCGGCACACCGACTGGTATCGGCAGCCTGCTGAAATTTGCCTTCATGCCGGTGTTGGTTTTGGGGCTGACTTGGGCTCTGGTGCTGCTGCTGGGCTACCTGCCGGGCCCGGATGCGTGGCTGACCACAAACGCGAAACACCTCAGCGCCTGGAATATGTTTTGGGGCGGGATGACCATCCTGCTGCTCATTGAAGGCGGGGGGCACGTGCTGTTCGCCCGCCGCGGCCGCGAGCTGCCCATCCCCGACTTGTTGATGGGCGTTTTGCGTGGGGTGGCTGTGGTGGGGTTGGCCTTCGCCGTGTTGCGATTCGAACTGGGGTTGGACATCGCTCCGCTGCTGGCCTCGACCGCTCTGCTCACCGCCGTGATCGGTTTTGCCCTGCAGGGTGTTTTAGGCAACTTGTTGGCAGGCATGTCTTTACATGCCACCCGTTCGGTGATGCCCGGCGATTGGATCGACATGGACGGCCTGGCGGGCAAGGTGATGGAGACCAACTGGCGCGAGACGAGAATCCGCACCATGGCGGGCCACGTGATGATCGTGCCCAACGCCCGCTTGAGCGAATCGGTGGTGCACAACATGGTGCGGCCCAATCCGGTGCGGCGGCACACCATCGACGTGGGCGCCAGCTACAGCGACGCTCCCGATGATGTGATCGCGGCCCTGGTTGCCGCCGCCCTGGATGTCGACACGGTGCTGCCCAACCCCCAACCGGACGCTTTTGTAACGGCCTTTCAGGACTACGGCATCAATTACCAATTGCGTTTCTGGAGCCGCGACTACCACCGCCGGATTGCCATCGAGGGGGACGTGAACCGGATGGTCTGGTACCGCTTCAAGCGCGCCGGTATCGAGATTCCCTTCCCCATGAGCGACCAGTTGCTGAACGACTATCTGATGCTGGTGAACAACCGCATGAAGCTGGACCCGAAGGACGAAGAGGTCGCCTTCATCATCACGGCATTATTGGAGAGCGACTTGGCGCAGACGCTGGTGGTCGACGAAAACGGCGAGTCCATTTTGAGCCGGGATGACTTGCAGGCCGTTGCCCCCTTGGTACGCAAAGTGCGTTTCACCGCCGGCGAAACCTTGTACAGCCAAGGGGAAGAGGGCAGCACCTGCCACATCTTGGTTTCCGGTTCTCTGTCTGGCAAAGTGCTGGATAAGAAGGGCCAGTCGGTGGCGGAGTTTGACCTGGCCGCCGGTTGCCTCGTGGGCGAGATGAGCCTGATGCTGGGCATGGCCCGCAGTGCCGAAATCAAGGTGGCCACCAGTGCGGTGATGTTGGAGTTGGGGCCTGAGGCTTTCCGCGCGTTGCTTGGTGTGAACGATCAGATCGCCGCGGCTTTTGCTCGGTTGGCCAGTCAGCGGGCCTTGGCCAACGAGGCGGCCATGGCTGAATGGGCGGCTAGTCAGTCGGCGGCAGAAAGGGTCGAGCTGAATGAGAAAGGGTTTATGCGGCGCTTTATGGGGTTGTTGGGGCGGTAGGTGGTGGGTTTTCTGTCTGCAAATGGTGGTTTGTGAGTGTCTACGGAACCAGGGGAAGTCCAGTTGAGTCAGGGGAAGGTTACGTCAATGTGGGAAAGCTACTATCCCAAAATCTGTTTCTCTAGATGGGTGTAAAGCTCAGCCTTCGTAGAAATTATGGGTAGAAGCCCAAAGGTGTTGAGGATTGCGATCCAGGTTGACCGTTGCAATCCTCGTAGCGTGTCTAAGTCTTCTTCTAAACGCCCATGATGAAGGTATTTGCTCCGAATTTTGTATGCCCGACTAACCATTGCTACAACTTTCTTGCGATCATTTACCGTCTTTTCAGTAAGAAATGCAAGCCTTTGAGACAGATTGACACCTATCGATTCCTGCTCGTTGGCGAGTAATAAATTTTCGAGTGCCACTAAAAAAAAGACCGTTTTATCGGCAGCGCTTTTCATTGCCAGTGCTTTGCTAAATAGTTGGAAACTCACCGCGACAATGCTCTCGAGTTCGTTCTTTTTCGATTTGAACAAAGTTCTGGCGACGTCGTTCATCCTGAATTCGTTGAAGCTGAAAAAGTCCTCTTCAATGACGCACCAGCGGGTTGTTCTGTTTTCAGACAGTTGTTCCGTGATCGTGGGTTCATCAGATTCAAAAACAAAACTATGATCAGTTGGAACTAGCACATGGCCCATTGTGCCTAAATATGACGGTATGAGGGGGTCGGCCCATGCTGGTGAGTAGAACCGAAGTATCGACACGACAAGATCCACCACTTCCTTGGCTTGTTGAACGGCGTGGTCATGTTCAGCTGTCAATACTAGCTCACAATATGCTTTTCCTTGGTACTTTTGCCTGAGCTTCTCTAGGCCTTCCTCTATCCGCAATTCATTGAGATCGGAATTATCAGTCGATCGGGCCAGGGCTCTCTCAATCATTCCGTCAAAAAAATCACGGCTAAAAAAGCTAATCGTCGTATCTGCTACATGAAATGGTCTAGTAATTACAAGATTGTCTATGGGTACTGCTATTCTAAATTCCTTAACATCCTGTTGGGCACGTTCATAGATGAACCCTGATAGGCCATAATCGGATTTGACTGTGTCTTCATACTGGCACTTAACCCAATCGATGACGGCAATTTCTATGTACTCGTAGCTTAAAGCGGATCGAAATTCCCGCCTCTTTGCAATCGTCGAAATAAACCGGGCAAATTCTTGATAATCTTCGGCAACAAATCCGTAAACTTTTCCCGCCGACATAAAACACCGTGAAAGCCTCTCGCCAAATCCATTGACATGCCCCGTAAAACTTATATCCAATACGGAATCTGCATCTATCTGACTTGACGGTATATGATCGGCGGACGTTTCTTGAGCATTTCGATGGTGAGTAGTATTTGGGACAAGGCGCAAGTGGGACAGCAAATCTTTCGCACGCTTGTCGATAGCGAGTGATGCCTCAGGATGTAGAGGTTTCACATTCTCCTCCGATGATTTTTAGATATTCTTAACGATCGCCTTTACCATGAGCCATCAGCGCTGTTGACATCAATTTCCGCAACTTGGTGCTGGACAAAAGTATTGTGTTGCATACGGATGTTGGCTTCACCCTGAATGTTAATTCCCATGCCATTGGCGCTAACGAAACCCCGATAGTATTGCTCAACAAGATCTCGTAATGCTTCATGGTTATACGGTCCACGGTATCCAATGGGGCTAGATACCTCTAACGGTCCGGATTCAAACGATGAGCCCACGGGTTGCTTAACATCGACATACAAGCAAACAGGTTTTTCTTCTTCGACTTGGATCTCAAAAAAAACTCGCGATACCATGTGTTCATTGTCGCTTCCGAACTCTTGAGAATCCTGAATCATTTTCTGTAGTCGGATTTGTGCTTTTGGCATTTAACTTCTCCCGTAATGCATCAACCTAGGTTTATGACGCCTTTGTCGATTCTATCGCTATTTAGCGGCATTTTCCAGATTCAATTCTTGTGCTACAAGATCATCGAGTTGGAGTTAATGCATACAGTTCCAATACCGTCCACCCTGCGGACCCGGGTTTCCAATCAGGAAATGCGATTTGGTTGTTTCCGAATTGCTGATGCGCCAACCATTGTCGGCTAAAATCGAGTACCGGACCCAATTCCGCACAAAACACCCTACTGCCCCTCCACCACCAACAAAGACTTCCCCCGCTCAAAATCATACAAAGTCTGCCGCCTCAGATCCGCTCCAGCCAATCGGTAGCTCACAAACGCATCCAGGTACGACCGCCGCGCCTGCACCAGGCGGTCCCGGTTGTCGGCCAAAGCCTGGCTGGTGATGTCGCCGGCTTCAAACCGTTCCCGGCTGATGCTGTAACTGCGCAAGGCGATGTCCAGGCTGCGGCGCAGCACATCCAACCGGCGTTTAGCGCCTTCGAAGCGGGCCAGGGTGGCTTGCACCTGCCGCGTGATGCCGCGCTGCAAATTGATCTGATCCAGTTCGCGCCGTTTGACGGCCACCTCGGCCGAGGCCACTTCCTGTTTGTTCACGCCTGAATCCCACAAGGGAATGCTGAGGCTGAAGCGCACGCCGCGATTGCCG
>JADGEP010000162.1 GCA_016744275.1 Candidatus Krumholzibacteriia bacterium
ACCCAGGGCGGTGGCCTGAGCACTCTGGTTCCCAGCGCCAGCCACAGCGTCTCGGTGACCTTTGCCCCGACATTTGTCGACACCTTCGTATCCCGGTTGTCATTCGGCTCCGGGATCCCTCCCGTTTCCCTGCACGGCCTTTACCTGGCGTCCGACTGCGAGATCTCGGCCGATGACGTGAATTTTGGCGCCCTATCGGTGGGCAGCACCGACACCCGGCAGGTCATGATCACCAACAACTCGGCAGCGGTGATCGAGATCACTCCGTCCAGTTCCTCCCCAGCCTACGAAGTCGACCCCACGCCATTCAACCTCGGCATCGGCGCCACCGCCCCGTTGCAGATCCTGTTCCGCCCCATCCAGGTTCTGCCCTACACCGGCACCGTTTCCCTGGGCGACAGTCCCTGTGCAGACATCAACTGCTTTGGCGCGGGCACTCCCGGCGGCACGATCTTTCAGGATGTGCTGGGCATCTTCTGGGACACCGGGTATTTCCAAACCACAACCTATGTGACCCAGGCCAATACCATCGTGCCCGGATTTTTGGTCCTGTCCAACCCCAGCACCGGCGGCGGCATTCTGGGTTGGGAGTGCCGAGTCGAAGCCAGTGGCCCCGGCATCGGCCTGGGCTGGTCCCTGCAGGGCAATGCCATCAACCTGGGCTCGGGCAACAATTTCGTCGTCGGCCTCGATACACCCTTGCCCTACACCGACCAGACTCTGCTCGCAGAGTTCCAGGTGCTGGTTCCCAATCTCAGTGCTCCCACGTTGTTCCATGTCTCGCCACTGTTCTCCGGTTCGGTCCCTGATCAAATGTCGTGGATACCTCGCAGCAACCCCGAGGCCCTGCTACCGATGAACCCGCACCTGATCGACCCCGAGGTGGTAGCCCGGATTGAACCCAGCGTGCCGACTGGCGTTGATCTGCCCAAAGCCGTGACCCGGTTGTTGCCCAATGTGCCCAACCCGTTCAACCCCATGACTGAGATCCAGTTTGAACTGGGCAGCACCCAACAGGTGAGCCTGCGCATCTACGATGTGACGGGACGCCTGGTGCGAGAGTTGGCCAACGACACCCTGGAAACAGGGCCGCATACCCGGGTGTGGCAGGGCCGGAACAACAACGGCCGCCAGGTTTCCAGCGGCGCATATTACGTGCGGTTGGTGACCCGAGAGAAAACTGAAAACCGGAAAATCATGCTTGTGAAGTAGGCACAAAAATAGCGGCGGCTTCCTCAGGGAAGCCGCCGTTTTTTTTCAGCCTGTCGAACGATCAACCACCGAAGTTGTTGCTCGCCACATCCCAGTTCACCAGGTTCCACCAGGACTCGATGTACGCCGGACGCGCGTTGCGCTTGTCCACGTAGTATGCGTGTTCCCAGACGTCGATGGTGACCACCGCGGTGTTGCCCGTCGTGAGCACCGAGCCGGCATCGTCGGTATTGGTGATTTCCAGACCACCGGACGGAGTCTTGACCAACCAGGTCCAACCCGAACCGAAGTTCGTGGCTGCCGACTTGGTGAAGGCCGCCTTGAATTCGTCGAAGCTGCCGAAGGACTTATTGATGGCATCGGCCAGGGCACCGGTCGGGGCGCCGCCACCGTTGGGGCTCAGGCCCATGAAGTAGAAGGTGTGGTTCCAGACTTGGGCCGCGTTGTTGAACAAGCCACCGGCCGGAGCCGTCTTGACGATGTCCTCAAGGGACTTGTCGGCGAACTCGGTGCCTTCGATCAGACCGTTCAGGTTGTTCACATAGGCCTGGTGGTGCTTGCCATAGTGGAACTCGAGGGTTTCGGCCGAGATGTGAGGCGCCAGGGCGTCCTTGGCATACGGCAGTTCAGGCAATACATGAGCCATGATGGATTCCTCCGTTTATTCGGTTTTGGCCGCCGTAATACCGGCCAGCCAGGGTCAAACTATTCTCAGGCAGGATAAAGGCAGATCTCCAGGCCCGCAACACGTCAAACGGCAAAAACACCCTGCACCACGACCACTCGGCCTTCGCGAATATTTCGAGCCATGTTCCGACTCTTCGTCCCAGCTTCAGCCCCCATCAATAGCCCGAGGGTGGGGCGCGGTCGCGCCGCAGCAGGCATCTCGTTCATTGAGCGGGTCAACCCGTCCAGCCAGTCGATGGCAACCGCAGTCACATCTTCCCAGAGTTCTTCCTGCAATCCGGCCTGGATCAAGTGCTCTCGGAATTCCGCGACGGTGCACAAATGGTTGTGCTGCGGAACGCTGGCCCACGGCACCGGCAGGTGCACGGGGTCGCCGTTGCCGGCACACACCTCGTAGAAGACCGCCTTGCCACCGGGGCGTAGAACCCGCCTCACTTCACGGGCCATGGCCGCTTTGTCGGGAATATTCATCTGAGTATGCTGAGACCAAACGCGATCAAAGGACGCGCTGGCAAAAGGCATGGCGCGCATATCGCCTTGCCGAAACTGGACCTCGCCCGCCTGACCCACCCGACGGGTCAATTCCGTTGCAGCCTCGCAGTAGGCCTCCACGAGATCCAATCCCACCACCTGGCAACCGTATTGGGCCGCCAGCAAACGGGCCGGCCCGCCCACGCCGCAACCCAGGTCCAACACCTGGTGAGCGGCAGACAGCTGAGCCAACGGCGCCAAATCCCGAGTCGCGGCCTGGCCGCGGATATGAAATTCATCCAGCAGACTCAGATCGTCGCGGGTGAGATTGTCTGGATCCAGGCCGGCGTCTCGCAACGCCTTCAGGATGGTGTCGATCAGGCGAGTCTGGCTGTAGTGGTTCTGCAGGGATTGGGAGTTCATGGGGGCGCTATCCGCCGGATTTTTTGGCGGTGTAGCCCTTGGCCTGCAAGGCGGCGATCAACCGGTCGCGATGGTCGCCCTGGATTTCAATGACGCCGTCGCGGTTTTTCCCGCCGGCGCCACAGTGGGCTTTCAACTCCCGGGCCAGGTCCGCCAAGGCCATCGCATCGAGGGGCAAGCCCGTGATCACGGTTACACCTTTGCCCTTGCGCCCTTTGGTTTCCCGCCCAACCCGCACGTTGCCGCTGCCGGTCGGTGCCTGGGCTTGCTTGCACCGGCACTGGTCCACCGGTTCGTTGCACCCGGAACACATGCGCCCCGACTCCGAAGAATAAACCAGTCCGCGATCGCGTTTGCTCAATGCCACATCCCCAATATCATGCCGAACAGGCCGAATTGTAACGTGTGATAGCCCGCATCAATGGCCGTCAGTAAAACACTGCGGCTGGCGAATTGATAGTTGATGCCGAAGCTGGTACCCACCACACCCGCGCCCATGAGTAGGCCCTTGGACACGGCATCCTTGAGCACCGGCTCGGGTCCGACAAATTTGGCAAAAACGAAGGCGGCCACGAACGAAAAAACGAGACTCACGCCAAAGACGCGGGCCGGATGAAAGCACTTGGCTTCATCATATCCCGATTCGCGCATCCAGAGACTGCCGAACAGGATTTTCGAATACCACAGCCCACCCAGCAGGAAACTGGCAATGGCAGCTGCCAAAACAGCCCAAATATTCATGGATTCCACGCAAGCACCTCCCCAATAGAGGCTGGTTATCAATCCCCGCTGATCATGATTCCCAATCTCGCCAATTTTTGCAACAAAAAACCGGCCGGAGGGTGAGGCTCCGGCCGGTTCGAGGGTGGGGCCCTCAATCAGGTTCTAGTTGCCAGCAACCCGCAGGTAGATCACTTCCATGGGTTCGGCTTCTTCATCGTCGTCGTCATCGCCGCCACCGCCGCCGCCCTGGCTCTGCAGAGCCTCAACCGCTTCGGTGAATCCGGTGACTTGCACGGCGTTGCCCTCGGGCGTCCAGATGATGATGTCGTTTTCGCCATCACCCGGGCAGGCCGCCGAAACGGTCTCCACGAAATGGCCGTCGGGAGTGAAAACATCCCAGGTGGTCATGATGCCTTCAGCCTGGTCCCGGCCACTGCGGCTGGTGCCCACCCAAAGATTGCCATCCGGACCAAAAGACAGGCCGGCCAGTGCAGGATCGGTTTTGGAAACGACGATCTTGGCGTTGGGGATCTGGGCCAACTGGCCTTCGGCCGTGGTCTTGACGCGGTTGTACTCTTCATCGGAACGCAGACGGTTTTCGAATTCGCGGTGGATCACACGGTCCACGCTGCCGTCCTTGTTGAAGACGGTGATTTCGTATTCGTTGCGCTTGGTATTGATGTAAACGCGGCCATCCTTGCCGGCGGTCACGCGGCGGAAATCCACCCGGCCGAGCTTGTCTTCGTTGAATTCGAAGGCCGTGAAATCCCAGTGGTAAGAATTGTCGAAGTAACGGACGAGCTCTTTGCCTTCGGCGTCAAAAGAAGCGACGAAGTTGGAGCGGTCCTGGCTGGTGGGGCCACCGGTGGTGATCGCCTCAGCCGTCACGATGATGTCTTCACCATTGGCATTGCAGTCGAACATCTGCAAAAAGCCGCCCTGGGTGGGGTCGCCACCGCCGGGCTGGAAGGTGCCGGCAGGTGTGCCGTCGGTCTGCACTTTGATGACCTTGCCGGGGAAAACCTGAACCAGTCCCAGGCTGCCGTCGGGCATGAACAACATGTTCGAAGGAATCCGGGTTTCGCCCGGACCATCACCTTCGCGGCTCAGGGTATTGACCCGTTCACCATCAGTCGAATAGACCGGCACTTCGGACAGGCGCGTATCCAGCAGGTAAATAAGGCCGTCATCGCCGATTCTCACCTGGCTGATCATGCCGAAGAAGTCTTCGCCGTCTTCGCCGCCCACACGCCACTCTTCTTCGAGTTGGATCACGCGATTGCCCTTTTCGGGCGTCGAACCATTCATGATGTGTTTCACACCGTCGGTCTTGACTTCTTCGCCGGCCATGGCCGGGACGGCCATCAAAGCCACCAACGAGACCACCAGCAGGGTATTGCCCCAAGTTTTTATCGTGCGCATGTGTTTTCCTTTTTTTTTGGCGAGTGGGGCCGCTGCGAAACGGCCGTGCGCCGAACCTACTCCGGATTTACCGGGCTGCCCGAACATCTACGGGATATTCGGGGCGATGTTGCAGCCCAAATACCCGGATTGCCTTGGAATATTCACCAAATTCGCTTTAATTTGCGCCCATGACCAATCCACTGCGCATTTCCCAACTGTTTCGCTTCTGGGTGCCCTTGCAGGCCACTTGGCTGATGATGTCCCTGGAAGGCCCTTTCCTGGCCGCCGTCATCGCCCGCCTGCCGGACCCCAAGTTCAATTTGGCCGCCTATGGGGTGGCTTTTGCCCTGGCGATCCTGGTCGAAGCCCCGGTGATTATGATGATGAGTGCCTCGACCGCCCTAGTGGACACGGCGGGCAACTATCGGCGGCTGCGCAATTTCATGTGGATGTTGAATATTGGGATCACCGTATTCATGCTGGGGCTGCTGTTCACGCCGCTTTGGGACCTCTTGGTGTATCGAGGGATGGGCCTCAACCCGCAAGTTGGACATCTAGCATGGGTGGCCATGCTGATCATGCTCCCGTGGCCGGCGGCCATCGGATATCGCCGCTTTTATCAGGGCTTGTTGATCCGTTCGGGCCTGACCCGGCGGGTGGCCTGGGGCACTGTGGTGCGGTTGCTGACGATGGCCATCACGGCCTTGATCTGTTGGCGTTTTACGGATATGGCCGGCACCTGGGTGGGCGCTGCGGCCCTCTCGGTCGGTGTGGTGGCCGAAGCGATCGCCAGCCGGTTCATGGTGCACGCAACGGTGCGCGACCTGCTGGCAGCCGACGACCCCACCGTGACACCACAAAGCTACGGCGCGATCTGGTCTTTCTACCTGCCCTTGGCCCTGACCAGCACCATCAGCTTGGCAGTGCAGCCCATGGTCACGTTTTTCATGGGCCAGGCCCGCTTCTCGTTGGAGTCACTGGCGGTACTGCCAGTCATCAACTCGCTGGTTTTTATATTCCGCACTCCCGGACTCAGTTTTCAGGAAACGGCCATCACCATGTTGGGCCGCAGCTGGGACAACTACCCCGTGGTGCGGCGTTTTGCTTTGACCCTTGGCGGCGCAGCATCGATTGGTCTGGCCCTGATTGCCCTGACTCCTCTGGTGGATGTGTGGCTGCTGAGAATTTCCGGCCTCACCCCGGAACTGGCCGGATTCGCCCGCTTGCCCCTCAAGATCCTCGTGCTGATGCCAGCCTTGAGCGTCTGGCTGTCCATGCAACGGGCGCTCTGCGTTTCAACCCGCCACACAGGCCCTATTACCTGGTCGTCAACCCTCGAAGTGGTCGGCATCCTGGCGGTGCTTTTTGTAGCTGTCAAAATGGGCCATTGGGTGGGCGCAACGGCGGCAGCAACGGCCTTCATGGCTGGACGAGTGGCCAGCAACGTGTTCCTGATCGGGCGCACCGGCAGGCGCTAAGTCCTACCATTTTAGCAGGTTGATGCTCCAAATTTCTGCGACTATATTTCTCCTGTTAATATCATCCACCCGGGGTTCAGTTGAGGGGACAGCCGGAGGATATCGTGAAGAATTTTGGGATTGCCCTGTTGGCCCTGTGCGCCCTTTTGTCCGCCACCACCGCCACCGCCACTCAGGAAGCACCCGTCGATACCATCACCGTGCGCACCACTGACCCACAGATGATGGCGCCCGGATTAAATTGGGGCAACGACCCGCTGAGCAACGAAGATCTGCGCCATCGCGGCGGCGACAATCTGGCCGAAAACCTGGAACACCTGCCCGGCGTGGCGGCGGTGCGCCGCGCCGCCAGTGCGGCTGAGATCGTGATCCGAGGTCTGGGTTGGGAACGGGTACAGACCGTGCTGGGCGCGGTGCCTTTGTATGGTGCTTGCCCCGGCCGCATGGATCCTCCTGCAACTTATCTGACAGATCTTTCCACCGAAAATGTCACTGTTTTGAGGCAGGGCGGCACCTCGGGCGGGCCAGGCGGTACTGGCGGGGCGATCATGGCCAATCCGGACTACGAACGGCGACCAGGCGCTGAATCCGGCGTCACACCGTGGCTGGGTCTGGGTTACGAATCGGCCCGTGAAGGCGTGCGATTCGAAGGCGGTTTGTTCGGCAGCAGTGAAGCGATGGACTACAAGTTCGGCGTGGGGCACCGTAAATACGAAGACTACACCGCTCCCGACGGTACTCTGGTGCCCGCTGGTTCAACCACGACCACAGCGGCAGGCTCGGTGGGCTGGCGCCCAAGCGCGAACCAGCGCCTGTGGTACGCAGCAACCTACGCTCTGGAAAAGGACATCGACTTTACGGCCCTGCCCATGGACAACATCGAGACTGACTTCTGGGTGCACAATGTGGGCTGGCGCACGACCCGCGACGAGGGTTTACTGCGCGAATTCGAAATCACGGGCGGCTTGTCAACGGTGGACCATCTGATGGACAACAGCATGAAGCCCAACCGCGGCATGATGGAAGCGGCCACCGATGCGGACACCCGCAGCGCCGCCGGCCACGCGGTCTTCACCTTGGCGCCGCGCGAAAACTGCGTGCTGACCACCGGTCTGGATTTCACCCGCCTCAAACGCGATGCCACCCGCACCCGCGTCATGCTGCCGAGTCGCATGACTTTCCTGGATCGCCTGTGGCCTGACGCCGTGCAAACAAGCCTCGGTGGTTTTGCCGACATCGAGCGCCAAATTGGGGACGTGACTCTGTCGCTGAACGGCCGGTTGGATGTCATCGACAGCAAAGCCCGCGCCGCCGACGCCGCCAGCCTCGGGGGCCGAACGGTGCGCGAGCAGTACGTGAACTACTACGGCGCCGAAGCGGCCGAAACCGACCAGAGCGAAACCCTGGGCCAATTTGATTTGGGATTCAGCGGCGAGTTGATACCCGACCATTTTTGGCACGTGCGGGCCGGCCTCAGCACCCGGGCAGCCGGAGTCTCGGAGCGGTACTACGCATTTGGCCCTGCTCCTGGTGGCTTTCAAGTGGGCAACCCGACTCTCAAGGCCGAACACAAACTCGAAGGCGAAATCGGCTTCACTGTCAACGGCGAGCACCTCACCTTGGCCGCCAGTGGATTCCAGGCCAAGGTCAGCGACTTCATCCTGCAAACGGTCATCGACCGCCGTGATGTGAATGGCGACAGCATTGACGATACGATCAAGGGTTTCAGCAACGTGGACGCCACACTCACTGGCGGCGAAGTGGGCCTGGAGTTTCATCCGTCCGAGACCGTCCTGATGCCGATCACGGTTTCGTATGTGCGTGGCAAGAACACCACCGACGGTCGGGACTTGCCGGAAATTCCGCCCCTGTTTGGTCGAGCGGAAATGCACTGGCGGGCCCACCAGGCG
>JADGEP010000163.1 GCA_016744275.1 Candidatus Krumholzibacteriia bacterium
ATGCCACACCACCGAGGGCCACATGATGGCCAAGGGAACCCACACCACAACCATGATGGCCAACGACCTGCCGGATGTGGAAGTCAGTTGCCTGCAGTGCCACGATGATCCGCCCCATGATAGCGGCACCGAACACGGCAAGGCCCTGAACAGCCATCTGGCCCGCATCGCCTGTCAGACCTGCCACATTCCTTCTTTGCACGAAGACAACACGACCCGCCGCGACTTTGGCAATACGGTGTACGAGGAAGAGCACGGCATCTACATCTACGACGACAGCGTAAAAGAATCAAAGCCCGGCAAGGGCATCGCCTATGTGTGGTGGAACGGCGACGCGACCTTCCTGGGCAATCCCATCGGAGACAACCCCAACCAGGCAGGTCTGTACACTTTTTACGATGCGGCCCATCGCTGGCCCGAATTTGCGGATTTTGACTATCGAGGCTGGTACGAAGAGACCATGCGCCCCATCGCCCGGGCGGGGCGGCCCTCAAAACTGTACGCCATGAAGCGGTTCAACGGACGCCAACACATTGATCTGCAGAATATGGGGCCCTTTGGTGGCATGTTCGTGCCTTACAACTTGCCCACTTATTACCGCACCGGACAGCCTTCGACGGCAGCCCGCGTGGAGATGGAAAAGAGCATGATGGGCATGATGTATGGCTTGTTGTTCAAGTACTACATGATGGACAAATTCATGTCATTTATGGCGATAGACGGCTGGAATACCGACAGCTATGTGGACGTGCACGCAGGTCGAGAGGTCCAGCCGCGCTGGATTCCGACGGACGCCATGCTGGAGATCAGCCACGCCATCCGGCTGGATGGCGCCCTGGATTGCAGCGATTGCCATGGGCCGCAAAGTGTCCTGGATTGGCAACAGTTGGGCTACACGCCCGCCGAGATCACAGACCTCAGCCAGGCCCGTTAACGCCCGGCGGCATCCTGCCGGGCACGGGCGAGATTTTGCCGGACAGAGGTATCATCCGGCTGCAGGGCCAGGGCTTTTTCGAAATGAACGATGGCCCCCGCTGGGTTCCCGCTCATGGCCAAGGCGCTGCCCAGGTAATTCCGCACCCCAAATTCTTCGGGATCCAGGCGCACCGCCGTCTGCAAAAACGTCAAGGCCTGGGCCGGGCGATCCGTCACAATGTAGACCATGCCCAGATCTCGCAAC
This sequence comes from Candidatus Krumholzibacteriia bacterium, assembly GCA_016744275.1. Classification (GTDB taxonomy): domain Bacteria; phylum Krumholzibacteriota; class Krumholzibacteriia; order LZORAL124-64-63; family LZORAL124-64-63; genus JAGRNP01. The sequence continues at coordinate 1,181 of JADGEP010000163.1, forward strand.
GCTGGCACCGACTGGGGCCGTTGCCGCACCGCTTTGACCAGAAAGCTCTCGGCCTGCGGCGCCTGTCCTGCCATGAGCAGCAGTTTTCCAGCATTGGCATTGGCCAGATAACTCTCAGGGTTCAGCTTCAGGGCCTGCTGCAAGACCTGCAAGTTTTGCGGCAACGGCACCTGCCCCTGACTGGCGGTCACTTCGGCGACAAGGCCCGAAGCCACGATATCCCGCATATTCAATTGCCGGGTTTCGGCGGCCAACTTCTGGGCCCGCGGTTCGGCAGGGTCCACCACGCCGTGGTTCAGCGGCGCCAGATGGTTGCCCAAAAAACGGGCCATAGGTTCTTCGTGGTGGTCCTGCACTTTCGCCCCACTGGTTTCATAGGCCAGCCGTGGCACATCGTCGACGTAGATGTCTGCGTCGCCAGCCATGGCCCGCAGGCCGCGGGAATCAGCAAGGAAACTGCCCCAAAGTGCGCCCGGGTGAATCAGGTGGTGACGGGCACCGCCCCAGTGGCTCCAGGAGAGATCCTGCGCCAGGCGGACCAAGGCTGGGTCGGGGGTGTCACCCTCCAAGGCACCTTCCAAGGCACGCATGCGATTTAAATCCAGTCGTGGCGCTTCGTCGACGCCCCCGATGAGCAGCAATTCCTGAGTGTTATACCACAGCGTGGCTTCGGGAAACACTTCCAGGAACGTCGCCACCACCGACCGAAACGACGCCTCGGGCAAGAAGCCGAGGGGGACAAACTGAGCGATCAACCCTTTGGATCGCAAACGTTTGCGGGCATCCTGATAGAACTCACTGGTGTAGAAGACATCAACCCCGGGCCGAAACAACTGCCCCACTTCCACCGAAATGATGTCATAGAGGCGATCGGTGTGGGCGGTGAAAGTGCGACCGTCGTCGGGCACAAGGTTCACCCGTTTGTCGCGCAATCGCGCTTCGGGAAAATTGCGATCGATGAAAGGAAAGATCGCCGGTTCGATGTCCACGCAATCCAGCGACAAAATGCCGTGGTCCAGAAAGCGGCCGGCCGTCTGTCCCACACCCACGCCAATGACCAACACATCTTCGGGCGCCCCATGCAGCAACGCCGGCAAGTGGGCGGCCATGATCTGGTGACCTTTGGCATCGATACCCTGCCAGAGATTGTCGATTTCCAGGCGCACCACGCCTTCGACAGCCACCGTCGACAGCGTGGCGCTGTGTCCCTCGGCGTAGTCCAGCAACCGCCCATTGCGACCCAGAAAACCTGCGGGCAGATCGTCGCCCACCAACCAGGGCGCGCCCAGCCACAATAAGACTCCGGCAACCGACAGCCCCAGGCGCCACCGGCGACCGCGCCCTTCTCCACCTTCAAGCAGCAAGAGCGCCACCACTCCGGTGACCACACCCATACCCGTGATAAACTTGACGCTTGTTGCCAAGCCCCAATGCGGCAGGATGACAAACCCCACGAGCAGGGATCCGGCAATGCCACCGATGGTATTGAGGGCAGTCATCCGCCCCACACTGGCCGACGCCTGGGTCGGGTCATTCAGGACCAGACGGTTGGCCAGAGGAAAACTGGCTCCCGAAAGCATCGTCGCCGGCAGCATGAGCAGGAAAAACGGCACCACACCGGCACCCAGGCCCAACCAGAATCCGGCGGGCAGGAACATCAAGACCAATACCGAAACGGCCGCGCTCAACTGAAAAATGCCGAACAGGAATGACAAGGAGGCCCGCTCCAGGCACCCGCTTTTTTCCAGCCAACTGACCAACATGCTGCCCAGCACGATGCCCGACAGAACCACCGACAATGTGATCGTGTAGGTCGTCACGCTGTCGCGAATCACCAGGGAGAGGAAACGCGACCAGAATACTTCGGCCCCGACGATCACCAGGCCGGTGGTGAAAAAGAGAATCGGCATGACCGAGCGCGTGCCGCGCGCGGATGTAGTGGCAACCGCAGGCTGCTCCACTACCGGCTCCACCGAGACCGCAGGCAGAGGGTCGAAGCGCAAAGCGAGGGCCGTGACGGCCAACAAAACATTGGCCCCGGCCGCAACGGCGACCGCCCCGGTCACTCCGATTTGGGGGATCAGGAGAAAACCCGCGGCCATGGTGCCGAGCACCGCTCCGAGGGTGTTGATGCCGTAAAGAAAGCCGAGGTTGCGCATGATGCGACCCGGTTCGGCCACAAATTGGCGGCAAAACAAAGGCAATGTTCCGCCCATCACAAAAGTGGGTGGCAGCAGGACCAAAGCCACCAGCAGCACCCGCATCGCCGTCAATTGGCCACCGGCGGTCAGCCATTGCAGGCCGTCGCCATCAACCGCCACGGTCACAGCACCGCGATAGGCGGCGCCGTACAAACCATCGACCAGCGCGAAAGCGCGCAGCGAGAGCAGCGCCAGCGCGGCCAAGGCCAACTCCAGCAAAGCGTAAACCCGGATCGGGAGCTGTATTTTCTGGCCCCAGCGTCCAAACAGCCAACTGCCCAGAGCCAAGCCACCAAAAAACACCGCCAGAACCGTGCTGAGGGCCCAGGTGGTTGAACCGAATACCAGCGAAGCGCGCCGAATCCAGGCCACTTCATAGACCAGACCGGCAAACCCCGAAAGAAAGAAACAGGTGATCGCGAGTGTATTTTTCATGGGTATCATGATAATACGCCCGGCGGAATTTTCACATGGTCATAAACTGTAAAAACGTTATTCTGCAAAATGATCATCAACAGGGACCTGACCCCCCCGGAGGAAACATGCGCGCCAAGGTGCAAAAGACGCCCATCCTGAATCAGGGTACTGCCGACGCCAAGCGTCAGGAAATCCGCGATTATTTCACTTCGACCTGGGAGTTGTACGAGCAACTTTTCGAAGTGATGAAGGGCGATGAAGCCTACACCATGCGCGCCGACCCCCTGCGGCACCCTTTGATTTTCTATTTGGGCCACACCGCCACATTCTTCGTCAACAAACTGGCCCTCGCCAAGATCATCACCGAGCGGGTGAACCCGGAATTCGAATCGGCCTTCGCCATCGGCGTGGACGAGATGAGCTGGGACGACCTGAATGACAAGAACTACACTTGGCCCGCGGTGGCAGACGTATTTGTCTATCGCAACCAGGTGCGCGCGGTCATCGAAAAGGTCATTGATGAATTGCCCCTGACCATGCCCCTGACCTGGAACGATCCGTTCTGGACCATCTTGATGGGCATCGAACACGAGCGCATTCACCTGGAGACCAGCTCGGTGCTAATCCGCCAATTGCCACTCGAGCAGGTGCAGCCACACGCCGCTTGGGCGGTGTGCACCGACGCGGGCCCCGCACCGGCCAACGAGCTCTTGGAAGTGCCCGGTGGCGCGGTGACCCTGGGCAAGGAACGCAACCATCGCCTCTACGGCTGGGACAACGAGTACGGCAGCCTGAAAAAATCAGTCACCCCTTTTAAGGCCGCCAAGTACCTCGTCAGCAATGGCGAGTACCGCGAATTTGTTGAGGCCGGCGGCTATGAAACTGAAAAATGGTGGACCGAAGAAGGCTGGGCCTGGAAGACCTACAAGCAGGCCACCATGCCGCTGTTCTGGCATGGGGATGCCGAGCAGGGTTACCAATTGCGCTGCATGGCTGAGATAATCGACATGCCCTGGAACTGGCCGGCGGAAGTGAATCAGCTGGAAGCCAAGGCCTTCTGCAACTGGAAGGCCGAAGTGACAGGCAAGCCCATCCGGTTGCCGGTCGAGGCGGAATGGCATGGCCTGCTGAATCATCTCGGGTTGCCCAACCAACCGGATTGGAATGGCAGCCAGGGCAACATCAACCTGGCCGAAGCCGCCTCGTCCTGCCCCGTGGACAAACACCTCAACGCGGGCTTTGGCGATGTGCAAGGCAACGTGTGGCAGTGGACCGAAACGCCCATCGGCGGCTTTCCCGGCTTTGAGGTGCATCCCATCTATGACGATTTCTCGGCGCCGACTTTCGACACCCAACACAACCTGATGAAGGGCGGCTCGTGGATCAGCACCGGCAACGAGGCCACCCGCGACAGCCGCTACGCCTTCCGACGCCATCTCTACCAACATGCCGGCTTTCGCTATATCGAATCGGCGCAAAAGGTCAACCTGGAGGCAGACGTGTACGAGACAGATGATCTGATTGCCCAATACTGTGAATTCCACTACGGCGCCGACTACCACGGCGTTGAGAACTTCCCCCGCATCACCGCCGAACTGTGCCGGGAGGCCATTGGCGACCGGCCCATCAAAAGGGCTCTGGATCTGGGTTGTGCCACGGGCCGAGCCGCTTTCGAGATGGCCCGCTACTGCGACTTCGTCACCGGCATCGATTTTTCGGCGCGCTTCATCAAGGTGGGCCACGAGATGCAGGAAAAAGGGCGCATCCGGTACACCTTGCCTGATGAAGGACAGCTGGTTTCCTACCACGAGAAGACGCTGGCTGAGATGGGCCTGGTCGACGTGCAGCACAAGGTCGAATTCTGGCAGGGCGATGCCCACAACCTGAAGCCCCAGTTCAAGGACTACGACTTGGTGCTGGCTTGCAATCTGATCGACCGCTTGTACGAACCCTCACGCTTCCTGACCAACATCCGTGAGCGGATGACCCCCGGCGGCATCCTGGTGCTCTTTTCGCCATACACCTGGCTGGAAGAATTCACGCCTGTGGAAAAATGGCTCGGCGGCAAGAAAGTCAATGGAGAGAACGTGACTACTCTGGAAGGCCTCGGGCAGGAACTGGCCCCCCACTTCAAGCAAGTGGGCGAAGCGCGCGATGTGGAATTTGTCATTCGGGAAACGCGGCGGAAATTCCAGCACTCGATCAGCCAAATGTCCGTGTGGCAAAAGACGGACTAGATGTGCAACAAGCCTGCGGTCAGCTGTTGAAGGTTGATCGCAGGCGGCCCAACAATATGTTCACGAAGTTGTCCCGCGGCAAAAACGGCACCACCGGTTTTTTGCGAGGGTCCATCTCATCGACAATGCCTTCAATTTTCTGATCGCCCCTTGAGACCGTCTTCGCCTGCTCAAAATTCTTGAAGGCCTGTTCGCGGCGACCGCCGAGCAGGTTCACGCGACCCAGTGCATACCAAGCTGTCGGGTCGTAGGGATTGTTGTTGATGATGTTTTTGACCAATTTTTCGGCCGTGATGTATTTGCGTTTTCCCGCCGCCAGGCACACGGCCAGATAGGCCACGCATTCGGGATGCTCCGGCACGCGGGCCAGGCCCAGGCGCAAGCTCGCTTCAGCCGCTTTCACATCGCCCGACTCCAGGTACCGACCAGCGCGTTTGATGACCTGAGCGCAGAAGTCCAGGTCCGCCTCGGACGCCTTCGCGGCAAGGCCCGTCGGTGCGAATTCAGATCCCGTATTGAAGATTGTCGATTTCATGCCTGACATTTTTTCATTTCCCCTGCTCAGAACGACATCTGATTTTTTATGCCCTTTTCTGCAATTCCCTCTCTGGATTATCGACCTCATGCGCTGTGGGTTGAGTTATTTGGAAATCTACCTCCCCGTCCCGCTTCACTTTGAGCCCACATATTCAGAATTCGCTAAAGAAACTCCTTATAACTCTAAACAATATATAGTTTTACCAGTCGTCATTTCCTATGATATGATCTCAAGTCTTGGGGAGAAATATTGGGGAGAAACTGATTTCAAATCCAGATAAGATAGCGCTGGTTAACGTTTTGTTTCCTGAGAAACATACGGCAACCGGGAGGCAGCAATGACGCACGACATCAAAAATGATTCATCACCTGTGTGGGGCCCCTACGACCAGGTCGAGGTGGACTACGACGCTCAGCAAAAAGCGTTGTGGTATTATTTGTCCCCCCACGCCCGTCCTTGTTTTAATCAAAACCTTTTGGAAGAGTTGCACCGCTTCCAGGCTCAGGTCGTGCGTGTCAATCGCGGCGGCGAGGGAGACCCGGCGACGTTACCCATCCGGTATATGATCCTGGCCAGCCGCACGCCCGGTGTTTTTAACCTTGGCGGCGACCTGCAACTCTTTGCCGGGCTCATCCGCAACCAGGACCGCACTGGCCTGTTCGCCTACGCCAAGGCGTGCATTGATGTGCTCTATCCCAACGCCGTCAATTTTGATCAACCGTTGACCACCATCACGCTGGTGCAGGGCGACGCCCTCGGTGGGGGCTTTGAAGCGGCCGTCAGCAGCAACGTGGTCATCGCTGAACGCAGCGCGAAGTTTGGCTTGCCCGAGGTGCTCTTCAATCTCATTCCCGGCATGGGCGCCTACAGTTTTCTGATCCGCAAAACCAGCCCCGACACCGCCGAGCGCATCATCATGAGCGGCGAGTTGCTCACTGCTGAAGAGATGCATGAGTTGGGTCTGGTCGATGTGTTGGCTGAAGATGGCGAAGGAGAAATCGCCACCGTGAATTTCATCCGCCGTCATCAGAAGCGGGGCAATTCCCATGTGGCCATGAATCGCATCCGGCAGTGTGTCAATCCCGTCACCTACGAAGAGCTGATCCAGATCACTAAAATCTGGGTCGACGCCGCGTTGAAGTTGACGGGCCGTGATTTGCGCATGATCGAACGCCTGGTGCAAGCCCAGAATCGCCGCGCCGACTACGTCGAACCCGTGCAGCCCAAGGCGATGGAAGGTCATGGATAAGCTGGCAGGGTAAATTCAGGCCAAGGCAGAGTCAGGCCGATTGCGGCAGGGGCAAATTCAGCGAGTTGATGGCATCGACCAGGTCGGCCACCCGCAAGGGTTTGGCCAGATGCATGTTCATTCCCGAGGCGAGACATTCCGACACATCGCTTTTGGTTGCTTCGGCGGTCACAGCCAGGATGGGAATCGCGGACAGCTTGTCGGCGCGGGCCCGTATGTGGCGCGTGGCCTCGTGACCGTTCATCACCGGCATGCGCACATCCATAAAGATCAAATCATAGGAATCCTGGTCCACCATCGCGAGTGCTTCTGAGCCATTCTCGGCGATGTCCACACATATACCGATGCGTTTCACCAGATTTTTCATCACGATCTGATTGAACTTGTTGTCTTCGACGACCAGGGCCTTGTAACCAAAGTCGGGCAACTCGACCACGGCCCCGGGCACCGTTGCCG
>JADGEP010000164.1 GCA_016744275.1 Candidatus Krumholzibacteriia bacterium
GCTGATGGCCGGTTGTGGAGGCGAGGACAAAAACGAGGCTGAAGCTGATGCCTCGGCCCCAAACGCTTCGCAGGCCATGGTCCCTGGCGGTGCTGATTCGGCGGCGGCTCAGATTCAAGACAGCGCCCGAGAAGCTGCCGTTGCGGGCGGCGAAGCGGCGGACAATCCGGTGAGATCTGGTGCCGCCGATACCGACGCCCACCAGGGAGCCACCCTGCAAGCGGCAACGGGCCCCGCCCGTAAAGAGGCTCAAAAAGCCGCCGCCGGCGCTTACCAAGCGCCTCAAGTGGTGGAGAATACCGGGGCCTACAGCTTGCAACTGGGCTCATTCGGACGGCTGGCCAATGCCGAAGCTGAGGTCGCGCGGCTGCAGGCTTTGGGGTACTCTCCGGAGCTGGAATTTGCGTCCCTCGGTGGTCAGGATTACCATCGTGTCGTTCTGCGGGGCTTGGCCGACCGCAATGAAGCCGAAAAAATGGGCGAAAAAATCCGTGCCGAGCTGGGGACCTCCTATTTGATTCGGAACAAATAGCCCCCAGTGGCATCCAATGTCCCCGGTGGGATAACCCGCCCGGATCCGTGTTGATTCGAATCGCGAAAAACAGTCCGATCTGACCAAAAAGACAGCTGCCCGCGGGCATGCTTCTGGAGGAAAAATGCGTTCCATGCTCAAAGTTCTGACTCTGTTGGTGATCCTGATGTCCGTGGGCGCTGCCCAGGCGGCCGAGCCCCTGTTTGCCCGGATGGATACTGATGAGGGTCCCATCCTGCTGGTGTTTTATCCCGAGTTGGCGCCCAACCACGTGAAAAATTTCACCCACTTGTCGCGCACCGGTTTTTACGACGGCAGCAAGTTCCACCGCATCGTGCCGGGCTTCGTGATCCAGGGCGGAGACCCCAATAGCAAGGACGCCGACCCGCGCAACGATGGCATGGGCGGCCCGATGTTGTCCGACGTGCTGGGCGCAGATGAGCTGAAGGCTTTGGATCACTTGAACAAGATGCTCTCCGAGGCCGGCTATGCCGGGCTGGACAGCAAGGCCAACCTGAAGGCTGAGTTCAGCAAGACGGCCAAGCATGTCACCGGTTCGTTGAGCATGGCCCGCAGCCAGGATGTCGACAGTGCCGGCAGCCAGTTCTTCATCTGCGTCGGGCCGACCCCGCAGTTGGACGGCTCGTACACGATCTTTGGCCAAGTGGTCATGGGGCAGGAAGTCGCGGCGACTATCGTCAGCGCCGAGAAAAACACCGCCGCAGGACGAGATGCGCCGGCGATCCCGGTCAGCATCAATCGGGTGACGATCATCGAAGGCACCGGTGATTTGACCAGTGATGAAAAAGCGGCCTGGGATGTACTGCCCGCCGAATTGAAAAACGTCAAGTAGTTGCTCGGCAAGAGTGCGGAAAGTCAGACTTTGGCCAACAAGAAAAGTGATCCCAGGGACTCGGCCGAGGCGCCGGGTTCCGAACCGTCCGAACGATCCGTACCTGTGGTGTCCCCGTCATTCGGGGACATCACTGTCAAAGGCTGCCGGGTTCACAACCTGAAGAATATCAGTTTGCGCCTGCCACGACGCAAGTTGGTGGTAGTCACGGGCCCCAGTGGCTCGGGCAAGTCTTCCCTGGCCTTCGACACCCTCTATGCCGAGGGCCAACGGCGCTACATCGAAAGCCTTTCCAGCTACGCCCATCAATTCCTCGACCAATTGTCCAAACCGGATGTGGATCGCATCGATGGTTTATCACCGTCGTTGGCCATCGACCAAAAAGGACTGGGCCGCAGCCCCCGGTCGACCGTCGGCACGGTCACCGAAATCTACAACTTCATGCGCCTTCTTTTTGCGCGTTGCGGTACGGTTTATTGTCCGGAGTGCAACATCCCGGCCACGGGCCGACCTCTGTCTGAAATTGAAGACGAGATTGCGGCGCTGCCGGAGAAGACCCGTTTTTATCTGCTGGCGCCGGTGGTGCGCGGACGCAAGGGCGAGCACAAAAAGCTGCTGGAAGATTTGCAGCAACAGGGCTACCTGCGGGTATTGGTCGACGGCGAGCTGAGCGAACTGGATGACGACATCAAACTGGAGCGCAACAAGGCCCACGACATCTCGGTGGTGGTCGATGGCATGGTCAACCGCGACGGCATCCGCGACCGTTTGAAAGGCGGGCTCGACCGCGCGTCCGAAATGGGTGACGGTACGGTGGTCGTCTGGGTCAACGGCCAGGAAAAGTGGTACAGCCGCAAGTCGTCCTGCTCCGGCTGTGGCCGGGGGTTCCCGACCAGCGAGCCGCGCATGTACAGTTTCAATTCGCCCGCCGGTTCCTGCGATCACTGCAACGGCCTGGGCACCTTGCGCAGCATCCTGCCGGAAGCCCTGGTGCCGGATATGGACCTGAGCCTGGAAAGCGGCGCGGTTGAATTCCTGAAAGGCAAAGAATCCAGTTGGGTGTATGTGCAGATCGAAGCCCTGGCCGACGCCATGGGTTTCAGCCTGCTCAAACCGTTTGCCGAAATTCCTGCCGTTGCCCAGGATGTGCTTTTTAACGGGCTGAACCCGGAGGTGCGCAAGGGCCTGAAAGAGCATCGCCACTACAACGCGTTCCTGCGTGACTGGGAAGGATTGGTGCCCGAATTGGTGCGCCGTCACCGGGAAACCAAATCCGAAAAAATCCGCACCAGCCTCGAACGGCTGATGATCCAGACCACATGTCCCGAATGCAACGGCCATCGCCTGAAATCGTCGTCCCTGAGTGTGCGCATCGGCGAACTGAACATCGGCGAGGCGGCGGCCCTGACGTTGGATGATTTTTCGACCTGGGTGGAAAGCCTGGTCTTCACCGGCGAGCGCGAGAAGCTCGTGGCCAAGCCCATTCTCGATCAGATCAAGCACCGCCTGCGTTTCCTCTTGCAGGTGGGTGTCAGTTATTTGAGCCTGTCGCGTGGCACCGCCACTCTATCGGGCGGAGAAGGCCAACGGGTGCGCCTGGCGACGCAGGTGGGCAGCCAGTTGACGGGCGTCCTGTACATCCTGGACGAGCCCAGCGTGGGCTTGCATCACCGCGACATCGGCAAACTGGTGCAGACCCTGCACGACCTGCGCGACCGCGGCAATTCCGTGATCGTGGTGGAACACGACCGGGATGTCATGCTGGCGGCCGATCATATCATCGACATCGGGCCCGGCGCGGGGGAGCATGGCGGCACGGTTGTCGCCCAGGGCACGGTGGCCGAGGTGGCGGCCCTGGAAGGCCTGCCGACCGGCGATTTTCTCGGAGGTCGCGTGGGCCTCGGTGGGCCCGACCCCTTGATGGGTGGGCGCGAGACCCGTCGCGACGATCAAGTCCTGAAAATCAACGGCCTGAAGGGGCGCAATCTGCAGGATGTGGAGCTGGATTTCCCCCTGGGCCAACTGACGGTCGTGACCGGAGGCTCGGGATCAGGCAAGAGCACCGCGGTGAATGGTACCCTGTACCGGGCGTTGGCGGGATTGAAGCACCGCGCCCGGCGGCGGCCCGAGCCCTTCACCTCAATTTCAGGCGACGACCTGCTGCACAGTGTGGTCATGGTGGATCAGACTCCCATCGGGCGTTCGCCCCGGTCCACGCCCGCCACCTACACCGGCCTGTACAATCACATCCGCAAAATTTTTGCCCAAACCAGCCTGGCGCGCATGCGAGGCTATACCAGCGGGCGCTTCAGTTTCAACACCGCCGGCGGGCGCTGTCCCGTTTGCGAAGGGGCAGGCCGCCAACGACTGACCATGGATTTCCTGCCGGACGTGGAAGTCTTGTGCGACGAGTGCAACGGCCGGCGTTTTGACCGCGAAACCCTCGAGGTGCACTTCAAGGGCCACGACATCGCCAGCATCCTGGAAATGACCGTCGAGGAGGCGCGCGAGGTGCTGGCCAATATTCCGGCCTGCGCCAAGATTCTCGAGGTGCTGCACGGCGTGGGGCTGGACTACCTGCGCCTGGGGCAATCGGGCGGCACGCTCTCCGGCGGCGAGGCCCAGCGCATCAAGCTGGTCAAGGAGCTGAGCAAGGGCGGGCAACGCCACACCCTGTACATCCTGGACGAACCCACCACGGGCCTGCATTTCTGCGATGTGGACCGCCTGATGGACGTTTTGCACCGTTTGATTGGCCAGGACAACAGCGTGGTGGTCATTGAGCACCACGCCGAGGTCATCCGGCGGGCAGACCATATTCTGGATCTGGGCCCTGAGGGTGGCAATGGTGGCGGCAAGCTGGTGGCGCGGGGCAGCCTGGGGGACATCATGGCTGTGCCGGAATCCTACACCGGGGCCATGTTGCGGGAATTGTTCGATCCCAGCGGAATTTAGCGCCCAGAGGGCAAATCGGACTTGGCTTCAGCCCCTGCTGCGGTTAGATTGGGGCCGACCAAATGGTCCATTCGTCGTCCGATCATCGGGACGGGCATTGGCCTCTCCCGCTGACTCCAATTTCTGGATGCAGGAGCCTTCCCTTGAGCGATCTTTCAGACTTGAAAACGACACCTCTGACGGACTGGCACGAGGCCCATGGCGGCAAGATGGTTCCCTATGCGGGCTACGCCATGCCGGTGCAGTACGAAGGGGTTTTGGCCGAACACGCCGCCGTGCGTGAAAAAGTGGGCCTCTTCGACATCACCCACATGGGTGAAATATATGTCACCGGGCCCGGCGCCGAAGCCTGGCTCGACAGCCTGATCACCAACCGCATCAGTGGCGCTGCCCACGGAAAAATCACCTACACGGCCATGTGCAAGGAAGACGGCGGCGTGCTGGATGACATGCTCATCTATCACCTCGCCGACGAGCACTGGTTGGTGGTCTGCAACGCGGCCAATCACGCCAAGATTTCCGGATGGCTGACGGAACACTGCCCGGCCGACGGCGTCGCCTTGAACGACGCCAGTTTTGACACGGCCCTGATTGCGGTGCAAGGCCCGGACAGTCGTGAATTGCTGTGCCGCCTGGGCCATCTGGCTGGCGTGACCGTCGAGGTGGAAGGCCTCGATTTTTACAACTGCTTCACCATCGATGGTCCGGGTGGACAATGGATCGTCTCGCGCACTGGTTACACCGGCGAGCACGGCTATGAATTGTATCTGCCCAACGACGATTCCCTGGCGATCTGGGAAGAACTGATAGCCAAGGGGGCAGACCTCGGCGTGGCGCCCATTGGCCTGGCCGCCCGCGATACCCTGCGTTTTGAAGTGTGCTATTGCCTGTACGGACATGAACTGGCCGAAGACATCACGCCGTTGGAGGCGGGTATCGGTTGGGCCATGAGGTTGAAGAAGAAAGAATTTGTCGGCAAGGAATTTCTGGCAGCGCAGAAAGCCGCGGGCATTCCGCGCAAGCTGATCTGCCTGGAAATGACTGGCCGAGGCATCGCCCGTCAGGGCGCCAAAGTGCTCTATGAAGGTCAGGAAGTGGGCGAGGTTACCAGCGGCACTTTTAGCCCGACTTTGAAGAAGGCCTTGGCTTTGGCACTGGTGCAGAGCGACGTTCCGGAAGGCGAATTGGCTGTGGATGTCCGCGGCCGTTCCATCGAGTGCAAGACAACCGCGTTCCCATTTTTGTCGGCCCGGACCAAAGGTGATCCGCGCGCCGAACGGACGCTGCCCTAGGGTGGCCAACTGTGCAGGAGGCTTCGAGAATGGTACCAGACGATCGCAAATACACGCAGGAACACGAATGGGTCCAGATGGAAGGCGATGTGGGCACCGTTGGCGTGACCGATTTTGCCGCCAATGAAATGGGCGACGTTGTTTTTGTCGAACTGCCCGAAGTCGGTTCCGAATTCAGCCAAGGCGATACCGTCGGGACAATCGAATCGGTCAAGGCTGTTGCTGACTTGTTCCTGCCCGTGTCCGGCGAAGTCGTGGAAATCAACGAGACCGTTGTGGACAGCCCCGAGCTGGTCAACACCGAGTCGTTGGATGATGGCTGGCTGTTCAAGGTCAAACTGACCGAACCCGAAGAACTCGACAAATTGATGGACGCCGCCGCTTATGGCGAGCTCACCGGAGGCTGATTCTCACATGCCGTACGTGCCTCACTCGCCCGCCGATATCCGGGCCATGCTGGCGGAGATGGGCCAGAGCAGTATTGACGAGCTCTTTGACCATCTGCCTGACAATGTTCGTTTGCAGCGCCCGTTGGCTATGCCCGACGGGCTGACGGAAGAAGAAGTGCGGCGGTATTTCGGACAGGTGGCTGCCCGGAATCACGGCCAGGGCGAGCTGCTCAGCTTCATGGGTGGTGGGGTCTACGACGCCATCATCCCCGCTGCTTGCGATGCCATCGTATCGCGCAGTGAATTCCTGACTGCCTACACGCCCTACCAGCCGGAAGTTTCCCAGGGAACGCTGCAGGCCATCTATGAATGGCAAACGTTCATCTGTCGCCTCACGGGTTTGGATGTGGCCAACGCGAGCATGTATGACGGTTCCACGGCGTTGACCGAGGCCCTGTCCGTGATGCTGGCGGCCAAGCGCAAGAAAACCATTGTTCTGCCAGAGACCTTGAATCCGCGCTGGCGGCGTGTCGTGGGCACGGCCATGCGGGGCGAAGGCATGACGATTCTCGAGGCGCCGGTTGGCCCCGAAGGCACGACGGATCTGCAGGCCCTCACGAAAATCCTGACCAAGGATGTGGCGGCTTTCGTGATTCCCAATCCCAATTACCTGGGGTTGGTGGAGCCGGTGGATGAATTGGCCCGCATTGCCACCGAGGCTGGAGTGGCGGTGGTGGCAGCCGTCAACCCCGTATCGCTTTCGGTGCTCAAAGCGCCCTCGGAATACGGCGCGGCCCTGGCTGTGGGCGAGGCGCAACCGTTTGGCATCAATCCCGGCTGGGGCGGACCGCTCCTGGGATTTCTTTCCTGTGCCGATGCCCACAAGCGCCGCATCCCCGGCCGCATCGTGGGCCGCACCAAGGACAACCGGGGCAACGACGGCTACGTGCTCACTTTGCAAACCCGCGAACAACACATCCGGCGCGAGAAGGCCACGAGCAACATCTGCTCCAACCAGGGCCTCAATGCTCTGCGGGCCACCGTCTACCTGGGCATGTTGGGCGCCGGTGGATTGGCCGAATTGGGTGAAGCGAATTTGATCCGATGTGCGGCTCTGCGCGAGCGGGTGGCCAAGGTGCCTGGCGTGAGCCTGCCTTTTGCCGGACCCGTATTTAACGAATTTGTCATTCGCCTGAACAAGCCTGCCGCCGATTTCAAGGCCTTCGCCCGCAAGCGCGGCGTCCTGGCCGGGCTGCTGCTCGATGGTTTTGCCGGCTGTGGCACAGGTGACCTTTTGGTCTCCGTGACGGAAAAACGCACGGCCGCCGAGATTGAAAAACTGGGCGCCTTGCTGAATGAGTTTCTGACCGGAAAGGTGGTGGACTGATGGCCGCGGAATTCAACGAAGAACTGACGGCGCGGCGTTGGAACGCCGACTTGCCCGCATCGATTTTTGACCAGGGTGGTCCGGGCCGACGCGGCCTGACCTTCCCCAAGTGGGACGGCGATCCGGTTGACGCGGCCTTGCCCCGCGAGGTGTGCCGGGCTGAAGTCGCCGATTTTCCTGCTCTCAGCGAGCCGGAGATCATGCGGCATTTTACCAAACTGTCGACGCTCAATCACCACATTGAGCGCGGCATGTATCCTCTGGGCAGCTGCACCATGAAATACAACCCGCGGGTGAACGAACAGGTGGTGGCCCTGCCGGGGATCGCTGACTTGCACCCGGAGCAGGGTCCCGAGGATATCCAGGGTTTGCTGGCGGCGTTGAAGGTGTTGGAGACATCACTTTGTGAGATCACCGGCTTCCCCGGTTGCAGCCTGATTCCCGCGGCGGGCGCCCATGGCGAATACCTGGGCATGCTCGTGATCCGGGCCTATCACTTGTCGCGCAACGATGAAGACCGGGTGGAGATCCTGATTCCCGATTCGGCCCACGGCACCAATCCCGCTTCAGTGGTGATTGCCGGCATGAAGCCGCGCACGATCAAATCCCGCGCCGACGGGCGCATCGATTTGGACGCCCTGAAAGAGGCGGTCGGTCCGCAAACCGCCGGAATCATGATCACCAATCCCAATACCTTGGGCCTGTTCGAAAATGATATCCGGGAAATCTCGGACATTGTCCACGAAGCTGGTGGCAAGCTGTACATGGATGGGGCGAATCTGAACGCCATCATGGGCAAGGC
>JADGEP010000165.1 GCA_016744275.1 Candidatus Krumholzibacteriia bacterium
TCGTAGACCGGTCCATTGTTCATGCCCAGCAGTTTGCCGTTCAGGCGCGAGCCGTCTTTTTGAATCCAGGCGATGTCCTGACCAACATATTTTTGCAGAATGCGGTCGGGGCTGAGCAAATCGTACTCGTAGTTCTGCTCGTGAATTTGCAGGCCGCTGCGCCCGCCAGCGGAAACCAGCAAAGTCACCGGATTGATGCGGGCCGGCACGTCACGGAATTCAAATTCGAAGCCTCCCTTTGGCAGATCAACCAGGCGCACTTCCCGCACAAGGGCCAGATCCTGATTGTAGACGGTCAAATCCACCAAGCGGCGGTCTCCCTGGCTGGACACGACCCCCTGCCCCATCGCGGCGACAGCCCCCGCACACATTACCAAGGCCAACAGCCACAACACATTGCACTGTATTCTGATCTTCATGACTTCTCCTTCGGACCTGATTTCGGCTCCATGCCGACAGCTGACGAATATTCGAAAAAACGATTACTTCTAAAGGCTAGGACGGTCGGGACGATCATTTTGTTGACCATCAGATCGTGTGAACATCAAGTATTCCATGTGGTGCCGGATTAATCCACACCTGACCAAGCTCCCGGAGGTGCGCGGTGCGCAACACCATCCTCATCGTTGATGACGCTGAATTCATGCGGGTGATGCTGCGGGATATCTGTGCAGACATGAAATGCGACGTGCTCGGCGAAGCCGCCGATGGTCAACAGGCCGTCGACATGTACAAACAGCTGTCGCCGGATCTGGTGCTGATGGACATCACCATGCCCACCATGGACGGCAACGAAGCCCTGCAACAGATTCTCGCCGATGACCCCAACGCCGAAGTGGTGATGATCACCGCCCTGGGTCAGAAGGATCAGGTCCTGGCCGCCATCAAGAACGGTGCCCGCGACTTCATCATCAAACCCTTCGATCAGGAACGGGTCACCGATACCCTGAGCCGGATTCTGTCCCGCTTACCCGTCGCCTGAAATCGCAACTAACGCAACACCGCCAAAGCCACCGCGCCCACCACAACGCAATAAATGCTGAACTTCCAAAAATGAGCCTGGACCACCGCCAGAGCCGTCCAGCGTAAAGCCAACAGACCCACTGCAAATGATACCAGCGCCGAAATCGCCAACCACCCCCAGTTTGCTCCTGCTATCGGGCCATCACTCAGCTGGAGGACCAGGGCCCCACATATTGCAGGTATGCTCAGTAAAAAACTGAAACGCGCGGCTTCGGCCCGGGGCACCTGGAGCCACAACGAAGCGGCGATGGTTGAACCCGAGCGACTGATCCCCGGCAGAATCGCCAAAGCCTGACCACAACCGATGAGCAGGCTCTTTGATAATGTGGGCGCGCGGGGCTCCCAAGGTACGGCCAGCCCCCCCGACGACCCGGAGGAAAATCGAGTGGAGAATAGAAACCCGGCGGTGACAAAAAGCCCAGCGGCGGCAAACAGCGGACTGTGGAATAGCCCCTCAATAAAACTCTTGAACAATAGCCCCACCACCACCGCCGGAATTGTCCCGACGGCCAAGGCCAACATGTAGCGGAGCGCCGCGTCGTCAAACTGCAACAGGCGCGCGATCTCTCGCCTATAAACGACAAAAACCGACCCGAGTGTTCCCAGATGCAGGACCACATCAAAGAAGATGTCTCCTTCGCGGGTGCCCAACAGATTTTGTGATAGAACCAAATGGCCAGAGCTGCTGACGGGCAAAAACTCCGTCAAGCCCTGCACAGCAGCCAGAATCATCATGTGAAACAGTTCCAACAAGGGGTGACCTTCTGTGAAGTTGAGGATTGCTAGGAACCGGTACCGCCGGCTTCTCGCGCCGCGCGGGCTTGGCTGTAATGCAACCGGGCCTCCTGGGGCAAGCCCAGGGCGTCGCAGGTGAGCGCCAACTGGTAGTGGATGCGGCTGTCTTCGGGAAAGAAGTCCAAGGCTTGTTCCAGGCTGAAGCGGGCCTCATCGTATCGCCCGAGCTTGTGCAGGCAACTGCCCAAATGAAAGGGCACGCGGGCCAGACGCGGATCCAATTTCCAGGCCAATTCGAAGCGGTGGCAGGCATCCTGGTAGATGCCGCTTTTCATCAGGCAAAGAGCCGCATAGTAGTGCCCCCGGGCATAACCCGCATCGCACTCGACACTGCGTTCGAAACAATCCAATGCCCGGGCGAAATCGCTCTGGGCAAAGTGGACCAAGCCCAGATTTTGCCAGCCCTCGGCATCCGGTTCCACGGCAATGGCTGCCTCGAAAGCCCGGATGGCCTCTTCGGTGCGGCCCTCTTCGGCGTAGATGGCGCCCAGGTTGTGACAAGCCACGGCCGAGCCCTCGCCCAGGTGAGCCGATTTGCGGTAGGACCGCACCGCTTCCTCGCGGCGTCCCAAGCGATCCAGACAAACACCCAGATTGGTCAGGTAGGCCGGAGAATCGGGAGCCAACTTCAGGGCCTGCCGGAAGACGGCCTCGGCGTCCTGGCAACGATTCATTTTCATCAGCACACACCCATGGCGATAGTGCCAGGGGTGCTGGTCCGGAGAGCTGCCCAAGGCCAACAGATAGGCCTGACGGGCCTCCTCGAAGCGGCCTTCGGTTTCGGCCGCACGGCCCCGGCGAAACAGCTCGGCACTGCCCAGACCGTCATTGGTGTCTGTAGCGGGCGAGGCGTCAGTGGCGGGATTGATTTCAGGTGCTGGAGTTGACATGCAGGCACCCTAACTCACGGAGCGTGCGGGGTCAACTTCGAGATGGCGTCAGAAGATCGGGCAGCGGTCAGGATTCTGAGTCGTCGATTTCCACCTCAAGGAGGATCCGCAGTGGCCCCTGCCCTGCCAGC
The DNA here is from genome assembly GCA_016744275.1 of Candidatus Krumholzibacteriia bacterium. GTDB lineage: Bacteria > Krumholzibacteriota > Krumholzibacteriia > LZORAL124-64-63 > LZORAL124-64-63 > JAGRNP01. Next base: position 2,840 of record JADGEP010000165.1, read on the forward strand.
AGACGGCGCGGAATTTTTACCGGAATCACCACCGGCGGCCGCAATTCTTCGTAGATGGCGTCACTCAGGGCTTTGGTGGATTTGCCTATGGCAGCTTCAGGCAATGGCGGCCCGTAGTCAATGCCCAGTCCTTTGTCATCCACCTCGACGGCGATGGTTTGTGCATCGGGCTCCATATATGTATCCCGTCCGTCATAGTGATCAGCTGGCAGTGATTCCAAGTGGTTCACCGTCAATCCGAGCACTGCTTTGAGGGCCTCTCGGACGCCCTCTCCTTTTTTGGCATTGGCGGGGAATGACAACAATCCCCAGGGATTCAGCAAGCTTTCCAGTCGGTCGACCCGCAGGGTGTCTGCCTGATCCCGGCCATTGTACTGGATCACCAGCGGCACGCCCATCAGGTCCAGGCCCCAGCTTTCCAGAAACACTTTGAGCGCCTCGAAGGACGCCAGGCTCTGATCCAGGGCCGCGGCACTGGAATTGACGACAAAAACAATGCCATCGAAGGGCGGAATTGGTGACATTCCAGCCGAACGGTAACGTTCTTTACCAGCATCGACGGCCTGTACCAGAACCTGCCACTCTTCATTCTGGCTGTGGTTGACCTGAAAAGCGATCTGGCGTTCCGGATCATCGCCCGCCAAAGACAGGCGTTGCTCTGGTGGCACCGATTGGTGTATCACCCGCAGATTTTCCCGCTTACCGGCCCTGGCGGGTCCATAATAGAGCAGGCGGCAAATCCGTTTTTCGGTTTTCAGGTTCTCCGTCACAGCCAGGATTCCTTTAGCTTGCTGCCTCGATGTGCGTGGCAATGGGGGTCGGGTACATGACCGATCAAGCAATCCGTGTGCCACTCCCCTACGCGCCATTCCTTGTCAAATCATGCGATCCTGAGGAATCAGAGGAAATGGGCAAGCAAATTGCATTGAACTCATCAAACAGAGCTTTCCATGGCGCACGGTGTCCTTTAAAGGACTTTGGCGCCATCAACCCGCAACGATCCTTATCAGGAGCGGCCAAATGACCACCACCAATACCGACAAGATCCTCAAGACCATGTTCGCCAGACTGCTCCAACTGGAGATCGACGACGACATGGGTTCCAAACTGTGCGCTGTGATTGACAGTGTCACCGAGCGGGTCGGTGGCAATTTTGACCTGGACACGGTCCAAGGGCAAAACACCTTCCGCGCCCTGCTGTGCTCCATGGTGGTCCACGGTTGGGGCAATGGCATGCATCCATTCCACAATCCCAGTGAGAACCAGGACGGCCAAGGCGTCGAGGTGCGTGTCAGCAAGGACATCCTGATGTCCATGGAAGACCTGCAGTCGCTGCGCTACGTCAAAAAAGACGACCAGGGGCGGGTCAAGCAGGCCCTGTTCGAGCCGGATCACAATGTGCGGGTGCGCCAGCAAATTGACGACATCCTGTCGGAGATCAGCCAGGACAAGTGGAAATAGTCACTGCCGGCAATCACAAAAAAAGGCCGCGGCTCAAAAGCTGCGGCCTTTTTTCATGATGCTTTCCAGAATCCTTTTCCTAGAAGACTTTTTCGCCGTCCGCCAGGATCTCGTTCAGGGCTTCACGGAAGTGCTCAGTGCTGTTGGCCACCTCGGGGGTGACCTTTTCCTTGTACAGCTCCCAGCTCTTCTTGATTTCAGCGCCAAGGGCTTCCAGCAGGTTGCCCTCTTCTTTGGCCGTATCGTAGAGCTCGCGGTTGTAGACCTTGATATCCGAGACCAAGGCCCGCGCGAGCATTTCTTCTTTGCTGCGGCGGCGGCGGCCACTGCGGGGGGCTGCTGCCGGAGCGGGCTCATCCATGACCGCAATACTGGGGGCGGCGGTTTCAACGACGGCTGCCGGAGCACTGACTGCCGGAGCAATGGGCGCCGGAGCACTGGCCACCGGAACCGGATCCGGAGTTGCCGCTGGCATCGTCGGTGTCGGGGCCGGAGCGGGTTCGGGCGCGGCAACGACGGGTTCGTAGTTGTTGCTCGTCACCAAAGGCTCTTCACGGCGGGCCTGATTTCCGTCCAGGGAAAACACGCCACTGCAAGCGGGGCAGCGGACTTTGATGACCCGCGCGGGGATCTTTTCATCATCAAGTTGGTATCGAGCCTGACATTCGGTGCAGGTGGTGATCATTACCCCGCTCCTCCTAGGATTCCAGTAGAAAGTCTATCACTGCAGGAATCATCGGCCAACTTGGGCGGTCATTTAGCAGGAAATGCAAGGGAATGGAGACCACTACGGGTTGCGAATCAAATCCCAGACCAATATCCCAATCTCAGAAAGGCTGTTGGCAGAGCATGCGGACGGCAAATCCTCCGTTGTGTGCCATTGGGGATACTCAAAATCGATCAGATCCACCGCCGGAATTCCGGCTCCCAGAAAGGGCACGTGGTCATCGTAGATCGGCCGGCCCGGTGCCGCAACCAAGGCCGAGATGCCCAGGATGGCTGCCCGCTCAAATATCAAGTGGGTCCAATCCGGCGCGTATTGCAGGGAGTACCCCTCCATGGGAATCTCCAATCCGCGTTCGCCAACCATGTCCAGCAGGATCAGGCCTCTTGGCATTGGGCCGGCCAAAGGGCTGCCAAAGTCTTGCCACCCAGAAGCCAAATGCTTGCTGCCCAAACAAAAGCCCGTGGCGTCGCCGGCCGGTCCGGAATCCTCTCCATCCAGAAAAAGCAGATTCACCTCGGTGGGCGGGGCTTCCTGGTGCATCAACTCCATGAGGTGCATCAGCACCGCAGTACCACTGGCTCCATCGTTGGCTCCGGGCACCGGCAATCCCCTGCGGGCCGGATCCGGATCCTGGTCGCTGATCGGACGGGTGTCGAAATGGGCACCCAACCACAGGCGATCCGCAACCGGCTTTCCCGCTGCGGGAACCGTCACGATGACGCTGCAGATCTCGATCTCTTCGGCGCCCAGAGGATCTTTCACCATCACGCACGACGTTGTTGCCAAAAATCCAAAATCGCGGGCTGTTTGGAGAATCAGGTCGCGCAGTTCCCGGTTGGCGGCCGAGCCCGGCACCCGCGGCCCCATATCCACCTGGAGCTCCAACCATTCAAAGGCTTTTTCACCGGAAAAGCTGGCGGCCGCGGGATCGGCGGCGCTGGCGGTTGCGCCCACCCCAGCGAGACAGAAGAGGCCAACAGCCATGGTCAAACAGAATCTAGAAAACAAAAGTCGCCTCCAGGCCCATGCCCAGGCTCGTGGTGGTTTGATCGCTGGCAATGTTCTTTGCCCGGCTGTAGATGAACCGCACCGCCGCGTTCAGGTTCCGCGTCACCTGCACGCTGAAGCGGGGATTCACGTTGATGCGGGTATTGCCGGTGGGCGCCGTTTGGAAGCCCGTGGGGTTCAAACGTTCGGTGCGGTCGTTCTGGTACGACATGTCGACGTCCATGTTGATCGACTGGCTGGAACCGGGGCGATACAAACCAATTTTTGCCAGGAATGAATCGGCCCTGAACTGATGGCGCAATTGCAATCCGAACCGGCTCTTGTTGGCATTGGTGGTCACGCCATTGGAGATGGAATTGTCCTTGGTTAAAGTGGCGTTCAAGGTGGCGGTGAAACCGCTGCGGAAATTCATGGTCCAGCGCGGCGAGATCGTCGTGATCACTTTGGGGTTGTAGCTGGCAGCCGTGTAATTGTTCACCGACTTGGAACGCTTGTAGCTGAGATTCAGATTCGAAGAGCGGAACCAACCGGATTCCAGGTCGTCGGGATTGGCCCCAAATACGCCCCACTTTTCCAACCCAGACAACGAGACCTGCCCATCGGGCCAATCCTGCTTGTAGTTTTCGGTGATCGAGCCAATCTGATTGCGCAGTGACTGGGAGCCGGTGTATTTGACATCCAGCCCCAGGGAGCGAGACAGCTTGCTGGTGGTGGACATCGAGATGTTCGAACGCTCGTCGGCTGCGAATACCGAATATTGGCTCTCGTCTAAATCGAGGTCTCCGGCCAGTCCCGTTTTGTACCAGAACCCGGCCGTGTCGATCAAGCGGGCATAGCTGCTGCCGGTGCTGGTGCTGTAAGTAACTTTCACCGGCGTGGTATTGCGCAGCGCATTGAGGAAGGGGTTAAAAAGGACCATGGGACTGATGCGTCCACCGTCGTCCACCACGGGTTCTTTTTCTTCCTGAATACGGCCCTCGGCCAGATCTTTTTCCCGCTGGTCTTCGGCTTCCTGCAGTTGTCGTTCGAAAATTCTCTGCTGCCGCTCTTCCGGAGTCAGGCCTTCGTCTTCTGAAAAATCTTCGGCAGGCGGCGCATCACTGGCATTGTCGTCGCCGCCACCACGACCGGACCGACGAGCAGACTGCTGCTCACGGGCCGCTTGCTGGGCCACCATCTGTTCGGCCTGCGCCTGGGAATACCGACGCTCAGGGAACACCGATTTGAAGATGTCGCCGACGGGCAAATCGACCCGAAAATCCCACTTGCCGCTGTTGCTGACACTGCGAATATTGGCGGGGTCACCCTCTTGTCGGATGCCCGGATCATGAACGTCATCAAATCCACCGGTGAACTGAATACTGGGGCGCAACTTGAGCACACCCTTGGCCGCCGCTCGCATTGGGGCGAACAACTTGCCGCCGGGCAACTGACGGGCCTTGGGTGGCGTGATCGTCATGCGCAGGTCGTAGGACCGTTTGTTTTCCTCACCGATATTGATCCCATATTTTTCCCGTTCTCGCAACATGTCCCGGTCCGACTTGCCACTGGCACTCAAGTCCAGAATACTCAAGGGCTGGTAATCAACACTGGCGGTGAAACTCGAGGGTCGGGTCTTGGTGCTTTGGCGCGGGGTTTCCACGCCGTCGGCAGAAATGCTGATCGTCTGGTTCTGGTTGCTGGTGAAGCTGCCCCCAAAAGCCAGCTTCTTGGGCAGGAAAGTCAGGCCCTTGACGAGGGGCACTTTGTCCAGCAATGGGTAACGGCCCAAGGTGTAATTGCCGACGATCCGCAAATCATAATTCACCGATCCTGCCAGGCTCTTGACCTGCACCCTGTCCAGAGGGCCGGTCTTTTTGCCGCGCGACCCGTTGATGGAAAATACCCAAGGGTCAACCATATACCGCAACAAGCCCGACTTCGATGGCGTGTGGCTCAGGCGGCTGGAGAACCGTTCTGAAGTATCGACCGTGGATTCCTGGTTGCGCACTTCTTCATCGAGGATTTCGATATCGCTATTGGTTTCGTACTTGGGTCGCTGGATGGTCTGGCGCCGGCTGACATTGATGGGCACCTTGAACCCGAGCAAGGGCACAAAATCGTCAACGTTGATGCTGGAATTAAACGTCCAGTCTTCGAAATTCACCCCCGAGCCCGTGCTCTTGTCCAAAC
>JADGEP010000166.1 GCA_016744275.1 Candidatus Krumholzibacteriia bacterium
GGTTGGCGCTGCGCGATTCTTGCGCCATCGGCCTTGCCGCTGAAGGCGATCAGATTGAAGCCGGGCAAGAAGGTTCAGTTTCTCAATGGCACCGTGCCGGTGACGCTTTTGGTATTTGATATTTTTTAGCGGGGCCGAAACAGTCTTCGGTATTTCCGATATTCCGCAGTCGCATGGCAAAGTACAGCTTGCTCAAAAACAGCACAAAAGTGCACCCAATGATCACGAAAATAGAACATTTTTACAGACTCTCGCTGTGGTAGTTTAAAAGTTATTGGTTTTTAATAGTCAAAAAACAATTGCCATCCACCCAGCGATCAGGAGATTTCATGAAACGTTTCGCTTCGTTTTCCATGCTGCTTTTCGTCACCCTGACGGCCATGACTGCGGTGGCACAGGTGCCGCAGGCCGTATTGAGCGAGCTGGGCTCGGCCACCTGGTGAGGCTTCTGCCCGCGCGCGCACGCCGGTCTGGCGGTCAATTTGGGAACCTACGACAGCAACGAATTTGATGCGATCGAATACATGGCGGCTTCTGGCGGCCTGAGTATTCCGGAAAATGCCACCCGCACAGGTTACTATGGTGTCAGTGGGATCCCCCACTTGCGCTTCAACGGCGGCGCTCCTTTGATCGGCGCCGGCACCGACGTGATCGACGGCTCGGTGTACGAGCCCATCATTCTGAATCTGCTCGGCCAGGCAACACCGGTCAAAATGAACATCAGCAGCTTCAGTTTCACCAGCGGCGAAGCGCATGTCACAATCGACCTCGCCCTCGAAGATGATCTCGACAACCCCAGCCAAACCCAGCTGCAGATTGCGATCGTCGAAGACCACCTCACTTATGGTGGGTCCGACTACCACAACATCACCCGCGACCTGTTGCCCAGCCAGGTTCTGCCCATCTCGTTGGCGGGGCAGGCCCAACAAGTCACCCTGAATTTTACGCCGGATCCCACCTGGAACGTGGCCAACCTGCGGCTGATCGCTTTTGTCCAGGACGACGCCACCAAGGAAGTCATTCAGAGTTGCAACAGCCTGCCGACTCCTGACCATTCGCTGCGGTTTTACGCCCAGGGAGATCGGGCCATCGTGGGCACAGGCCCCGTGACCTTTGGCGGCTCCGGCGTCTTTAATGCCGGCTCTCTGGCTGACACTTACGACATCACCTTGGACAGTTCTGACCTGCCGGCCGGATGGAGTGCCGACTTTTCTTACGATGGCTCCAGCCACACATCGGTATCGGTGGTCTTGTCCCCGGATGAGCGGGCCCTGTTCCAAGTCACGATCAACGCCGCCAGCACCGGCGATGGCGAAGTTCTGGTGACGCTGCATTCTCAGAGCGGGCTTATTCCTGACCGCACGATCTCCTACAAGGTCATCACGTCAGATGTTCAGGTATTGTTGGTCGATGACGATGGCACGGAGAAATTCGACTCCATGTATTTCGCACCTGCCATTGCGGCATCCGGCAAGACTGTTGCCACGTGGGACCGCACCGCTGGCCCTCCGCCCGTAGCGGTGCTGGACGCCTTCGACATCGTTGTCTGGGCCTGCGGCTGGACATTCCCTTCGGTCGATGCCGACGATCGCGCCGCCTTGGCGGCCTACCTCGATGGTGGCGGCAATCTGTTCATCTCCGGCCAGGATATCGGCTGGGAGATGTCTGATACTGGCGGCACGGCGCTCACCTGGTATGGCGACTACCTGCACGCGAATTACATTGCCGATGATACGAATATGCTGAATTTGCAGGGTGTGCCCGGTGACCCGATCACCGACGGCCTGAGTCTGGCAATTTCCGGTGGCGATGGCGCCGACAATCAGCAATACCCCAGTGACATTGATCCCCGCGATGCCTTCGCTTCAACAATCCTGACCTACGACGCCAACCGCAACGGCGGCATCAAGGTTGATACGGGCACCTACAAAGTTGTCTATCTGGCATTCGGTTTTGAGGCGATCAGCAACGCGACTGACCGCACGGCCCTCATGCAGGGAGTCATCGACTGGATGTCCCCTGTTGGCGCCGCCGTGGGCGATGATCTGCCGCACGCTGTGGTCGGGCTGGAAAACATTCCCAATCCGTTTAATCCCATGACCAGTATTCGGTTCAGCCTTGAGGCCGAAACCCAGGTCAGCCTTGAAGTCTACGACGTCAAGGGGCGGCTGCTGCGCACCCTGGCCAATGGGCCGCGGCAACCGGGTGACCATCAGGTCAACTGGGATGGTCGTGATGATGCCGGGCGGGTATTGCCTTCGGGAACGTATTTCTGCCGCATTGAAAGCGGAGAAGACGTGGAATCACTGAAGATGATGCTGGTTCGGTAAGAAGGGTTGTTGGCGCCCACCGGTTGCGGTTGAACCGTGACCGGTGGGGGTTGGCAATTCTCTAAAACTTCGGTTGTGCCTCGGAGATTGTGTCTGGTGCGATGATTGCAGACTCCGCGTAGGGTGCAAGTTAGCATGCGGGCTGGCCCGGTCCTGGTCGTGTGGTGCGAACCCGTTCCGGGGTATTGGCTTAGCACATCAATGGCGCATACCAAGCGAGAGCAGAATCAACGGATTCCCAAGGGTACCAGTTTCTGAGGTGTATCCATGACGCTCCAAATACGGGCAGCATGTGCGCCAGGAGCGACATCCTGACATGGCTCGTGGGACCCAATCAAATATGGCGCACTCAGAAAAAGGTGCTGTTCACATCCGTCTTTCCTTCGGATCTTTCATAACTTCAATACAACCCATAATCTACGGATCTTTCAATAAACACAATCTTCGAGGCACAACCTAAAGCTTCAATTCCCCGATGCGCGCTTGCACCGACGGTGGCACCAGGTTCTTCCAGCCAGGATCGCCCGCCGCAATCTGAGCCCCCAGAGCATCCGGCACAAAGGGCACCAAGGTGCCCGAGTCCGCTTCCAGCCCCATAATGCGTCGATTGACGACCAGATGACGGAACAAGTGCGCGTAGGCTTCGGGCAACTCAAAATTGTCCACCGTGCGCACCGTGCCCGTTGCGCTCAGGTTGGGGTAGGCCAGCAGTTTTGAATCGCTGGCAAACAACCGGGCCATCGCCTGCAGCATGCCGCCGTCCAGCCCTTCGTAATAGGCGTCGTCGAAGATGACGTCCAGATCGGCCACGCTCAATACAAAACCAATGCGCCGCAGGGCGTGGCGGTGGAAGTGCTCTGCCAGGCGAAAGAAGCGCAGGTGGCTGGTGACCATGGCGTGCAGCCCCAGTTCGTTGATCATTTCGACGCGGGCCTGCAGGTCAGACATTTCGTCCACACCCTCGTACAGATGCCGCGCAATGTTCATTTCGCACAGCACGGCGATCTCGTCTGGGGAAATGTCCAACTCGGCAGCCAGGGCGGCCTTGCCCCGCGTGATCATATCGGCGTGCACATTGGTGAAGGGCCGGAATGATCCGCGCAGAAGCAGCGGCACTTTTTTGTAAAGCAGATCGGCAGGCAAGGCCACGCGACCATCGGGGCCGAAGATCACCACCGGGCCTAGGCTTGACGAGACCACACGCAGCCCAATGGCGCGGCGGTCCACTGCTTCAAAGGCGGGGCCGTCCAGCTCAACAGCGTCGATCTCAACCCGGCCCCAGGCCAGATTTTCGATCAGCGATTCCATCATTCGCTCGGTGTTGTCGTGGTAGCGGAAAGCGGCGTCGATCAGGTTCACACCCAGAACACCCAGGGCCTCCTGCTGGTCCTGATTGGTGGGATCAAACATGCCGACGTGGATCACCACACGGCTGGGCGCGGCGCCCGGCGCGTGCTGAAATTGCATTCCCAGCCAGCCGTGGTCCTCACTCTCGGCACCAAAGCGCCGGGCGGCGACCGTGTCGGCAAAAACAAAGTAGCGCGACTCGGGCGGACGATTGTCCGCAACCCGCTCAATGATCAGGCCAAATTCGTGGTCGAGCATGCGCAGCAGACGGCCGCGGGTGACATAGCGGCCGGTGGCATCGCTGCCGTAGATCGCGTCACTGAAGCGCATGTCGTAGGCCGAGGTGGTCTTGGCAATGGTGCCTGATGCGCCCCCGGCTTGAAAAAAGTGCCGCGCCACTTCCTGGCCGGCGCCAATTTCGGCCAACGAACCGTAGACCAGCGGGTCGAGGTTGAACTCGAGTGCCTTCTGGCCCGTCGTCGCTCGGGGCTCGCGGGCATTCAAGGGTCCGTTCATGGTCACCATCCGGTTGGAGTGAGGCTGAATCTCGTTGTTGCGAACCGGAACCAAATATACAACAACGGCCACCGCTCGGCCCATCTCTTTCCAGCGGACTGGTTGAGGGACGACAGCAGGTATGGTAGACTGGGGCAGCAGCGATAGCCTCAGTGCCTCAATCGTTTCGAAAATCAATTCGAAAATCGTTTCAGATCAACAACTCCCAACCCACAGATTGCCAGCCATGAAGCCCCTCATCCAAAAATTTGCGCTCTTGTTGGGCACCCTGGCCTTGGTTTTTGCCATCGGTGAGGTGACTGTCCGGGCAATGGGCAGCATTGATACGGCGGGCAATTTTGTCTTCAAACAACGCATCATTCGGCCGCACAGCCTGCCTCTGGACGTGGTCGAAAAATCTGTTGCCCGCCTGAACGACTCCGACAATTCCATCATCATGTACGATCAATATCTGGGCTGGACCCCACGCCCTGAAGCCCGGTCCGAGAACGGACTCTATCAATTCAATTCACAAGCAATTCGCTCAAACGTCGCCTCGTATTCGGCACGGCCTGATTCGGGCGTGCTGCGAATTGCCCTCTTCGGCGATTCGTTCACTCATTGCGATGATGTGTCCCTCGAAGAATCGTTTGGCTATTACCTGGAAGAGGGCCTGAAGGCCGCAGGCATGCGGGCAGAAGTTCTGAATTTTGGCGTCGGGGGCTACGGCATCGACCAGGCCATGTTGCGTTTTGTCACGCAGGGCAAAGCCTTTGCGCCCCATCTGGTGGTCATGGGGTTCCAACCGGAAAACCTCAAACGCAATTTGAATTTGCTGCGACCTCTTTACGACCCCCGCACCCGACTGCCTTTCGCCAAACCCCGATTTGTGGCCGAAGGCGACGGCATCAGCCTGATCAACGTGCCTGTTTTGCCCCCAAGCCAGGTCGCTGCAACCTTGGCCGACCTGGCGAATTGGGAACTGCTGCCGCACGAATACTATTACGACCCCGACGACTACCGGGGAGCCTGGTGGCAACGCAGTAAAATGCTGGCAACACTGGTCGACTTGAAACTGAATCGCGAAGACCGCTGGGTGCTCAAACGGGTTCTCTACCGCGACCAGAGTGAAGCGCAGAAACTGGGCCTGCTCGTGATTCAGGCGTTCGCCCAGGAGGTCACCGCCACCGGGGCAGAATTCAAGATCGTCCATTTGCCCACACCGACCGAAATGAATGTGTGGCGGCGACTGGGGCGCTGGCCATATCAGAATCTGTTGGACACCCTGGACAAAACCCACGCCGTGGTCCATCCCGAAGTCGAGTTGTTGAAAGCCGTCGAAGCAGATGGTCTTGATGCCATCTATGCCGGACACTTCACGGCGCGGGGCAATCGCATTATCGCGGACATTCTGCAGCAGAGTGTGGTTGGCATGGCCCATCCTGCCCCCTGAAAGTCTTTGGCCTTTGCCATCTGCACGCCGAACCAGAGATGCCTCAATAAAAACACCCCGGCCAAAGCCAGGGTGTTTTCACTACCAAAAAGGCGCTTATCCAATGATCGGATTTATGCCCTTATTTTAACAAAGTCATCCGCTTCGTTTCTTGGAATGCACCTGCCTTCAGGTGATACAAATAGATACCCGAAGCGACCAATTCCCCATTGCCGCTGCGTCCATTCCAAGAAACCTGATGACGTCCCGCCTCGCGAGTTTCGTCAATGAGTGTGACGATCATCCGGCCCGCGAGATCGTAAACCGCCAATTCCACGTCTGTCTGAGTTGGAAGTTCGAAAGACAATACGGTCGCAGGATTGAAAGGGTTGGGCGCCGCGTTGTTGAGGGCGTATTGGTGAATCGCTCCTGCCCCGGGCACGTCCGAGACATTCATCGCCGAGCCCGGCAAGCTTTCGTTCCCCGCAAAATCGACCGCGGTGATCAGATAATATTGACCCCAGTTGTTGGCGGTGGCATCCACCCAGACTGAAGACACAACCTCTTGCACCAGGTTTTCTGGCGCCGGCACAAAGGAAGGGTCGTTGTCGCGATAGACTCGGAAATACCGGAAATCCGGCTCAAGGGCATCATCCCAATCCAGGTTCACAGAGCTTGCCTGATAATGGGCAGCCAAACCCTGAGGTACGCTTGGCGCCAAATTATCAACCGAGTAGCCGCTATCCGGTGCCGAATCGAAAAATACGCCCGGAACAGCGGTCAAAGCACTGACCATAAATGTGCTGAAATGTTGTCCGTTGGTGAGAGACGAATCGGCCAAAGTCGGCACCACGACGGCATAGCTGTCCTCCGCTCGGACCGGCACTGTTGTGACAAAATCCCAACCGGCCGCTGCCGCTGCCAGCGAGTGGTCCCTGGCGACGGGGCTCATGTTCTGGAGAGAACCCTTGGCGACGACAGGATCCGAGCCAGCCACGACCTTGCGATAGATCGCGTACTCAACAACTTGTTGCGAGTCGCCGATGAAATCGTGGCCGCTTCGCTGCCATGCCAGCCTCACTTGGCCGCCTTGGTCACCGGCGATATCGTTGACGGAGGTGATCGTTCCGGTTTCGTAGACCCATTCGACCACCAATTCTTCGACGGCTGTACCACCGATATCCCAGTTCAAAAACGATCGCCACCGGATGTCGTTCGTCGTTGCGTCAAAGTGAACCCAATTTTCATTCTGGGCGGGCAGCCAGGTCACGCCCGCGTCGCTGCTCAACTCCCAGTCGGCTGAACCTGACATGACCGGTACGATTCGGGCCAACAACGCAGAATCGTCGGTCACATAAATCCGTTTTGATTGGGCTTTGTTGAGGTCCAAACTCTCATCTGATTGCATCACCTGCACAACTTCGAGCCCCTGAGTGCCGGCCACAAAAGCATAATTGCCAGACACATCCACCCCTCGTTGCGCCCCCGGCCCGTCATAGCTCTCCACAATCACCGGTGACATGGGTGTGGTGATATCAAATACGCGCATCAACCCTGAGCTGTTGGCAACGCAAGCATTTTCGCCAAAAATCGACACCATTTCTGCCGTACCAGTGACCGAGACAACAGAGCCGCTGATAGGTGCCGCCGGGTTGGAGACGTCAACGACTCTGAAACCAAAATTTTGCAAACAAATGTAGAGGTAGTCTCCAAAAAGCTTCAAGTCTTTGACAACCTGCCCAGCGGCAAAATTTGACACAAAAGCGGGTGTCGCTGGATTCGAGATATCGACGACCGTAACGCCCCAATTGGTGTCACCGAGGTAGGCGAGGTCACCGGCAACAGCAATCGCACTAACGGGGTCTGTCGCCGCGTAAGTTCCGGCCAGAAAAGGGTTGGTGGGATCGGATATGTTTTGAATTTCGACGTCACCAGATCCGGTCGTCAAATAGACATGATCACCATGCAACGCAATTTCGGAACTGGACGTTGAAGTCGCGCTGACTCCTACGACCACCGGCATAAGTGGGTTGGAAATGTCGACAACTTTGAAGGTCCCGCCCGAGACACCAACAAAGGCATGGTCCCCGGCCACTTCAACTCTTGTAGCCGATCCGCCAACTGAAACAGAGCCGATGACCTGCGGTGAGCTGACGTCTGTGATGTCCACAACTTCCAGCCCCGAAGATCCACCGGCGACATAAGCATAATCACCCACCACAGAAACTTCATATGGCGAAGAGCCCAGGGCCACTTGACCAGCAAGTGCTGGCGGAATAATCGTGGCAACCTCATAGGCGACCATGCCGTTGGACGAATCAGCGGCATACAACCAATTGCCTGCCACGCAAACGCCGGCTGTATTGCTACTGACCAACGGCGCTGCGGTTTGCTCCAAGATGGGGTTTAAAGGATCTGATATATCGATGACCACCACTCCACCAGTGGAGGCCGACAAGTAGGCACGATCACCAGCGACGGAAACGCAAACACCAGATCATTGCCGCGCATGATGATCTCATCCAGCCATCCGCCCTGACGCGCCGCGGCCGCCAACCCCAGCGGCACGCCCAAGATCATCCCAATTC